>JAKDNE010000083.1 GCA_030451965.1 Brachybacterium sp.
CGATCGCGTCGGCCTCCTCCTCGGGGACGGCTGCGAAGACGAAGGGCGCCGGCCCGCGCCACTCCACGGTGGTCGCGGTGAAGGACAGGTCCATGGTCCGAGCGTAGACCCCCTGCCGAAGCGGTCGGGCCGGGGACCAAGGGTCCCTGGTGCGGTCCCCGTCCGGCCTACGATGGGAGCACCGACGCCGCGGGCGACCGGGGGCAGCGTCGTCGGCCCCGCAGCGCCCCCGACGCAGGAGGTCACGATGCACGACGACGGCTCCACCTCGCAGCCCCGGATCCCCGCGGACCAGGGTGCCCGACCGCTCGGCGTGCTCGTCGGCTTCGACGGCTCGGACCAGGCCGTCCGGGCGCTCGTCTATGCTGCGCGCGCCGCGCGACGACTCGAGGCCCCGCTCACCGTCGTCACCGCCTACACGGTGCCGAGCCTCGCGTACGCCGATGCCTCGCTGACCCCGACCGTCCCCGCGGAGGTCGCCCGCCTGGCCGCTGCTCAGGAACAGCTCGAGGAGGCTCGCGAGCTCCTGCGCGGATTCCCCGGCACGGTCGATCTGCGCACCGCACAGGGCGATGCCGCCGGCGTGCTGGTGGAGATGTCCGAGCGGGCCCGGCTCGCGGTGGTCGGCGCCCGCGGCCGCGGGGGTTTCTTCGGCCGTCTGCTCGGCTCGGTCTCCACGGCGCTGCCGGCGCACGCGCACTGCCCCACCATCGTCGTCCCGCGCCAGTACGAGGTGGGCACCGACACCGGGGCCGCGCGCTTCACCCCGCGGGACGAGCGCACCCCGGTGGTGGTCGGGGTCGACGGCTCCCCCCACAGCCGCCTCACCGTGCGCCACGCCGTCGTGGCCGCCCGCACCCGGAACGCGCCGCTGCACCTGCTGATGGTCATGTCCTCGCTCGAGGACTGGGGCGGCTCCTCCATGGCCTGGCTCCCCGATCCGGAGCTGATGGAGCGTCACCGCCGCGAGCTCGGGGACCAGCTCGAGGCCGACGCCGCGGACCTGCGGACCGAGCATCCGGATCTCACGATCACCAGCCAGGCGGTGCTGGCCGAGCCGGTCGCCACCCTCCTCGAGCAGACCGCGGGCGCCCAGCTCACGGTGCTCGGGACCCGGGGCCATGGCCGGGTGGCCAGCACCCTGCTGGGATCGGTCTCCCAGGCCGTGCTCCAGCGCGCCGAGGGCCCCGTGATGGTGGTCCCACCGCGCGGCGCCGAGACCGGGATCTGATCCCCGCACGGCCCGCCGGCAGGGGCACAATGGGAGCCATGCCCTCGAGTCGCTCGCCGCTGCGCCTGCTGCGCGGCGTCACCGCCGCGACGCTGGTGACCCTGGTCGCCCTGGGCGGGCACCTGATCGGCGGCGGTGCGATGCCGTCGTGGCTCGGGGTGGCGCTGCCCTGGTGGCTGTCGGTGACCACGTGCACGGCGCTGGCGGGTGCGCGCTTCTCGCTGCCCCGGATGGGGGCCGCCGTGCTCAGCAGCCAGGCCCTCTTCCACGGCCTGTTCATCGCCGGCACACCGGGTGACCCGAACGTCTCCCTGGTCGCGCCTCCGGGCTCCCACCTGGGACACGGCACGCACGGGGCGGGAGAGGCTCTGACCGGCGCGACGCACTCCGGCCACGGATCCGGTGAGGTGGGCGCGGTCGCGGAACATGCCCTGCACGGCAGCCACACCGATCCGCAGATGCTGCTGTGGCACCTCGTGGCCGGACTGATCACCACCCTGGTGCTGCATCGTGGGGAGAGCTTCCTGCTGCGCTGCACCGGCCTGGTGGCCGCGGTGCTCGACCTGCTCGGACGGCCGCCGCGCCCCACGACGCTCCCGGCTCTCGTGCTGCCCCGAGCGTCCCGGCCGGTGCCGACGCGCGCCTCGCTGCGGCACATCCGCCGCGCGGTGCTCGCTCCTCAGCTGCGGCGGGGCCCGCCCGTGGTCCTGGCCGCCTGAGCGCCGCCGACGCCTCGCGTCGACGGTTCGGCCTCCGCGCCTGCTCACGCAGCCCTTCGGACGAATCCCGCCCGGCATCGCCGTGCGGAACTCCCTCACGCCCGCCGCCGGACGCGCACCTCGCCGCCGGCCCGCGGTGCGTCTCCGAAAGGATCGCGCATGTTCCGAACAACCCCTCCGAACCCCGCCTCCGCTCTCCCGGCCCTGACCGGTGCCCGTCTCCCCCGGCGTGCGGCGCTCGCGGCGCTCCTGCTGCCCCTGGCCGCCTGCGCCGCGGAGCCGACGCAGGACAGCGGCGCCGGGGCCGACGCAGACGCAGACGGCGTCGCCGCCGATGACGGTGCCCTCACGATCGCCGACGCCTGGGTGAAGGCCGCCGAGGAGCACATGACCTCCGCCTTCGGCATCCTCCGCAACGACACCGACACGGACCTCGTGCTGAGCGGGGCGCGGACCGATGCCAGCGCCCAGGTGGAGCTGCACGAGACCGCCTCCGACGGTTCGGGCGGCATGAGCATGCAGGAGAAGGAGGGCGGCTTCCCGCTGCCCGCCGGTGAGGAGCTGGTCCTCGAACCCGGGGGGAACCACCTCATGCTCATCGATCTCGCCGCACCCCTGCTCCCCGGGGACGAGGCGGAGCTGATCCTGGAGTTCGCGGACGGCACCGAGCTCCCGTTCACGGCCACCGTGAAGGACTTCGCGGGCGCTCAGGAGCACTATGAGCCCGAGGGCTCGATGGGTTCCGGCGCCTCGGACGGCGGCGGCGAGCACGCGACCGGGCACGGGGACGACGAGTGACCGCCCCGGACTCCTCCGCCTCCAGGCCCGGCCGGCGCCAGCTGCTGCGGGCCGGATCGCTCGGTGCGGGCGCCCTCGGTGTGGGTGCCGCGTCCATCGGCCTGGACCGCACGCTGGGCGGTCGCGGCGCGGCCGCGGCTCCCCCCTCGGCCGCATCGGCGCTTCACGGAGGGGAGGCCGTTCCGTTCCATGGCGAGCACCAGGCGGGCATCGAGACCCCCGCGCCGGCGGCCGCGACGTTCGTGGGCCTGGACCTGCGGGAGGAGGTGGACCGTGAGGGGGTGCTGCGGATGCTGCGGCTGCTCACCGATGACGCCGCCCGGCTCACCCGCGGCGAGCCGCCGCTCGCGGACACGGAGCCGGAGATGGCGACGGATCCGGCCGCACTGACCGTGACCGTCGGCTTCGGGCGCGGCCTCATGGAGCGTGCCGAGCGGGCGGCCCCGTCGTGGCTGGATCCGCTGCCGGCCTTCGGGATCGATGAGCTGCAGGACGAGTTCACCGGCGGCGACCTCATGCTGCAGGTCGCGGCAGAGGACCCGGTGACCGTCTCCCATGCGCTGCGGATGCTGCTCAAGGACGCCCGGGCCTTCACCCGGGTGCGCTGGGTGCAGCCGGGGTTCCGGCGCTCACCCGGAATCGTGGCCCCCGGTGCCACGATGCGGAACCTCTTCGGACAGCTCGATGGCAGCGCGAACCCCGAGGCCGGGACCCCGCACTTCTCCCACGTGGTGTGGATCGAGGAGGGTCCCTTCGCGGGCGGCACCTCGATGGTGATCCGCCGGATCCGGATGGACCTGGACGGGTGGGACGAGGTGGACCGCACCGCGCGGGAGCAGTCCGTCGGCACCCGGCTCGACGACGGCGCTCCGCTGAGCGGGGGGACGGAGACCTCCGCCGCCGACTTCGAGCAGGTCTCCGCCAACGGATTCCCGGTGATCGGGGAGTTCTCCCATATGCGACGGGCCCGCGGCGTCGACGACGGCGAGCACCAGGAGATCTTCCGTCGGCCGTACAACTACGACCTCGCTCCGCCGCCGGGCGGCGGTGCGCTCTCGGAGTCCGGGCAGATCTTCGTGTCCTTCCAGGCCGATCTGCTGGGTCAGTTCCTGCCGATCCAGCAGCGGCTGGACACGCTGGACCTGCTGAACCAGTGGACCACCCCGATCGGCTCGGCGGTGTTCGCGATCCCGCCCGGCTGCGCGGAGGACGAGCACATCGGCGAGAGCGTGCTGCGGTGAGGCTGCGGGCGCGCTGACCGGGCGCCGTCCCGTCGCAGGCCCGCCATGGGCCGCGGGGCGGGACGGCGCCCGTCGCGCGCCCCGTGGCAACCCGTGGCGATCCTGCTGACGGGAATCTGCCGGCTCGTATGCTGGTGCGACGACCTGCTGCGGCGCTTCGACGCCGCGCGAGCGCAGGTGGCCCGACGAGCGCAGGAGACCTCCCATGCCCCGATTCCACGTCCCGGCCGAGGACGCCCAGGGACCGCTCGTGGTCGGGATCGACATCGGTTCCGGTGGCACCCGCACCGCGGTCTACGACGTCTCCGGCCGCGAGGTCGGCTCACTCCATCACAAGGAGACCCACGGGTTCACCGTCGGCGACGACGGCACCAGCACCCTCGACGCCGATCAGGTCGTCGAGGAGATCCGTACCTCGCTGGGCGCGGTGCTGACCGCCTCCCCGCTGCCCGGGCAGGTGCGTGCGATCGGCGTCGACACCTTCGCCTCCTCGCTGGTCGCGGTCGACGCGGCGGGCGATGCGCTGACCCCCTGCATCACCTACGCGGACACCCGCTGCCAGGCTCAGGTGGATCGCCTCCAGGCGGACCTCGACATGGGCGGGCTCCACGAGCGCACCGGCGCGCGCCTGCACTCCTCGTACACCGCGCCGCGCCTGGCGTGGCTGCGCGAGACCCGGCCCGACATCTTCGCCCGCACCGAACGCTTCATGGCCCTCGGCGAGTACGTGGCCTCCAAGCTGCTGGGCACCCCGGCGCTGGGGACCGCCTCGGCCGCCTGGTCCGGCATGATCGACCGCCGCACCGGGCAGTACGTGCCCGAGCTGCTCGAGGCCGTCGGGGTGGACGTCTCCGCGATGGGGCCGGCGCTGGATCCCTCCGACGCCCTGCCCGTCGAGGGCACCCCGCTGGCCGAGGAGTTCCCCCAGCTGAAGGACGCCGTGTGGGTGCCGGTGATCGGCGACGGCCTGGCCGCGAACCTCGGCATCGGTGCGTTCGGCGCGGACACCTGGGGCATCTCCACCGCCACCTCCGGTGCGATCCGGCAGCTGCTCTCCACCGAGATCCCCTCGCTGCCCAGCGGGCTGTGGGCCTACCGCGTGGACCAGCAGCGCACCCTCGTCGGCTCCGCCATGAGCGACTGCGGGCGCGTGCTGGACTGGTGCCGCAACGAGCTGGCGATGCCCTCCGATGTCGCGAAGACGGATACCACCTCCCTGTTCTCCGCCCCGGTCTCCGCCGCCACCCCGCTGGTCGTGCCCTTCTTCTCCGGGGAGCGCGGCACCAAGTGGCGCGGCAGCTCACGGGCCCTGTTCGCGAATGTCGGTGCGTCCACCACCTGGGAGGACATGCTGCGCGGGGCGATGGAGGGCGTGGCCCTGTCGTTCCTGCGGATCGCCGATCAGATGCGCGAGGCCGGCGGCGCACCGGAGCGGATCGTGCTCTCGGGCGGCATGACGGGGGCGGTCCCCGGCTGGCTGCACCTGCTCTCCGACGCGCTCGGCATGCCGATCGACCATGTCGCGGTCTCCCGCTCGACCATGCGCGGCGCCGCCGTGCTGGCCCTCGAGCAGGCCTCTCCGGGCACCGCCGTCGCCGAGGCGCCGGTGCTGACCCACGTGGAGCCGGTCGCCGCGCATCAGGACTACTACCGCGAGCGCCTCGAGCGCTTCGAGAAGCTCGCCGACCTGGCCTGAGCCCCGCCGGCCGCTTCACCAGCCTGACCGGCGCTCCTGCCCCTGAGCCTGGCTGCGCCCCGGCGTGGTCGCGTGCTGGACGTGGAGCGCTCCGTATGCCGATATCTCCGCAGAGAGTGCTGTGGCGCCAGTACCCGACCATGCCCCGACCCGACTCCGCGAACGGTTCCCGGCCGGGCCGGGCCGGGCCGGGCCGGGCCGGGCCGGGTGCGCCTGTCAGGGGCGTGGGAGGCGCTTCTCCTCGGTGGCCACGGCCGCGACCAGGGGGTCGCCGGCGGCCACATCCAGCAGGGCGAGCAGCGCGGTGACGCGCTCGGTGTGGTCCGGCAGTGCGACGGCGGCGGTGATCTGCTCGGCCTTCGGGTCCTGCACCTCCTGTCCGCCGCGCACGCGGTCGGTGACCCAGGCGGTCCAGGCGGCCACGGCCGCGACCTCGCCGCAGGCCTTGTCGGGCCCGCCGAGCTCGGCGATCACGGGCAGCGCCCGCACCGGCAGCTTCACGGAGCCGTCAGCGGCGATGCGGATGAGGTTGTCGGCCAGGCGCGGGTTGCGGAAGCGCTCCTCGAGGGCCGCCGTGTAGGCGTCCAGCTCGTCGGCGGGAAGTGGCAGCGTCGCCCGGGCCTCGGCCCACAGCTGCTCGACCAGGGCCCGCACCTCGCGGTGCGCGATCGCCTCGTCGACGCGCTCGACGCCGGCGACCTGACCGGCATAGGCCATCAGGGTGTGGGCGCCGTTGAGCAGGCGCAGCTTGCGCAGCTCGTGCACCTCGAGGTCGTCGGTCAGCTGCACGCCGGCCTTCTCCCACTCGGGGCGGCGGCCGCGGAAGCTGTCCTCGAGGACCCACTCGGAGAAGGGCTCGGTGACCACGGGGACGCTGTCGGCGAATCCGGTCCGGGCCAGGACGGTGTCCGCGGCCTGCTCGTCGGCCGACGGCGTGATCCGGTCGACCATGGAGGAGACCACGTCGACGTGCCCGGCGAACCAGGCCTTGGTCTCCTCGTCGAGCTCGGCCAGGACGGCCTTCGCGAGCACCTCGCCGTTGCCGGTGAGGTTGTCGCAGGAGACCAGCGCGATCGGCTCGGTGACCCCGGCCTCGCGGCGGGCCTTCAGGCCCAGCGCGATGCGGGCGGGGGCGGAGACCGCGGGGTCGCTGCCGGCCGCGTAGCCCTTCTCGGTGATGGTCAGGGTGACCACGGCGGTGAAGGGGTCGGCGAGCAGGCGCACCAGCGCGTCGACGTCGGAGGCGGGGAACACCTCGTCGACGACCTCGGAGATGCTGACCTCGTCCTGCTCCGCGCCGCGCACGATCAGGCCATACCGGCCGTCCTGGGCATTCAGGGCGTCGGCCATCGCAGCGGAGCGGCCGGTGAAGGCCACGACGGACCAGCCGCCGGCCACCTCCGTGTTGTGCAGGGTGTGGGCGCGGGCGAAGCTGCCGATGCCGAGGTGGACCAGACGGCCCACGTCGGACGGGTGGGGGGTGCTCATCAGTTCTTCTCTCCTGCAGCGCCGAGGCGGAAGACCTCGCGCGGCTGCTGATCGGGCAGGGTGGCCACGATCTCCTGGGCGTCCTCGAGACGGATCCGGTGCTCCGCGACCAGCCCGGCGAGGTGCGAGGCGTCCAGGCGTCGGGACATGTCGTGGCGCGCCGGGATCGAGCAGAAGGCGCGGGTGTCGTCGATGAAACCGCTGGTCCGACTGAAGCCGAGGGTCTCGGAGACCGCGCGGCGGTAGCGCAGGATCGCATCAGGCGCGTCGATGAACCACCAGGGCGCTCCGGCGAACACCGAGGGGTACGCGCCGGCCAGCGGTGCGATCTCGCGGGAGAGCACCGTCTCGTCGATCGTGAACAGCACGGTGCGGAAGTTCGGGTGGTGGCCCACGTCGTTGAGCATCGGCCGGAGGTGGTGGACGTAGTCGACCGCGACCGGGATGTCGAAGCCGATGTCGGCGCCGAACGTCTCGAACATCGCCTCGGAGTGGTTGCGGGCGACGCCCGGATGGAGGGTCATGACCAGACCGTCCTCGGAGGCCAGGCGCGCCTGATCGGCCAGCAGGTGACGGCGCAGCGCCACCGCCTCGTCGACCCCGATCGCCCCGTCCCGGGCGGCGGCGTAGAGACGGCGGGCATCCTCGTCGCTCAGCCGGGCGGTGCCCGGATCGAGGTGCGAGTGGTCGGAGGAGACGGCGCCGTGGTCACGGAAGTACAGGCGGCGGGTGCGCATCGCCTCGAGGTGGCCGTCGTAGGTGCCGGTCTCGACCCCGGCGGCCTCGCCGAGCGCGTCGGTGAGTGCGCGGAAGTCCGCGCGGGCGGGTTCGAGGTACCTGTCCGGGCGGAAGGTGGGGATGACGCGCCCGGTGAAGGACTCGTCCGCGGCGAGCGCGTCATGCGGGGCGAGGTCGTCGACCGGGTCGTCGGTGGTCGCCAGGACGGAGATCTTGAACTGGTCGAACAGCGCGCGGGGGCGGAACTCGGGCTGGGCGAGCTTCTCGGCGAGCGCGTCGTACATCGCGTCGGCGGTGCGCGGGTTCAGGACGGTCTCGAGGCCGAAGACCTCGGAGAACTCGTGCTCCATCCAGTAGCGGGACGGGGTGCCCGCGTAGGCGTGCCAGTGCTCGGCCAGCAGATGCCAGGCCCTGCGCGAGGCCTTCTCGTCCAGCGGCCCCTGGCCCACACCGAGATCCGCGAGGTCCACGCCGCGGGCGTGCATCAGGCGGTTGACGTAGTGGTCGGGGGTGATGAACAGCGAGGTCGGATCACGGAAGGGCTCGTCCTCGAGGAGCATCCGGGGATCGACATGCCCGTGGGGCGAGACGATCGGCTGGTCCCTCTCCAGTTCGTACAGGCTGCGGGCGATATCGCGCACGGCTGGGTCCGCGGGGAGGAGACGGTCGGGATGCGGCACGAAGGCGTCGTTGCTCATGCCGCCATCCTCGCAAGCCCGGGCCGGTACCGCCGGTCGTTGTCGCGGGTTGCCGGTGCCCGGGGTCGGCCGCCGGTTCGCGAGGGCTCAGCTGCCGGGCTCCCGGGGGCCCGTGGTGCCGCGCGGGACCAGCCGCACCGGCAGCGTGCCCTCGACGGGGCTGCGGTGCGCCGAGGGGTTCTCGATCCGACGCACCAGGCGTTCGACGGCCGCCCGGCCCTGGGCCCGTTTGGGGGTGACCACGGTGGTGAGCCCACCGCCGACCAGCCGCGAGAGCTGGATGTCGTCGTGCCCCATCACGGACAGCTCCTCCGGCACCCGGATCCCGGCACGCAGCGCGGAGATCAGGAACCCGAAGGCGACCAGGTCGTTGTAGCAGACCACGGCATGCGGGAGGGAGTCGCGCAGCTCCTCGAAGGCCTGCTCGCCGCCCGCCGTGGTGGGAGCGAAGGGGCCATGCCGCTGGACCTGCAGACCGTGCTGCCGGGCGGCGACGCGGGCCGCTCGCCAGCGCTCCCCGTCGGACCATGAGTTGATCGGGCCGGCGACGTAGGTGACGGTGCGGACGCCGTTCTCGGCGAGGTGCTCGAGCGCCTGCCCCATCCCGTTCTCGAAGTCGGGGGTCACCGAGTCCAGGCCCGCGACGCGACGGTTCAGGACCACCACCGGGATGCGCTTGGTGAGGTGGTTCAGAGTGGCGTCCGAGAGGCGGGTGCCGGCCAGCACGATCCCGTCCACGACGTCGATGGCGCTCTCGATGCCCGAGCGCTCCCGGGCCTCGTCCTCGACGGTGTCCAGCAGGAGCAGCAGGAATCCCTGTTCGTGCGCGGCCTCCTGCATGCCGGAGACGAGTTCGGCGAAGTAGGGGTTGGTGAGGTCGGGGACCTCGATGCCGAGGCGGTGGTGGCGCTCCCCGCGCTCCTGGGCCGCGGGGGCGGCGGTGCGGTAGTCCAGCGCCTTGGCGGCGTCCATCACCGTGGCGTGCGTCGCGGCGCTGACGCGTCCGGGGCGGGAGAAGGCGCGGGACACGGTCGACGGGGCGACACCGGCGGCCTCGGCGACGTCGTAGATCGTCACGCGCTTCTCGGCCATCCTGCGGCTCCGTCCTCGCCGATGTCGGCGTTGTCTCCGGACGTCCCCCGGCCGGAGGACGGCAGGGCGGGATGCGTCCGGGTCTCGAGCCAGCATCCTATCCCGCTCCGGGGCAACCGGCGGCAACCGGTCCGTGGTGAGCGGATCACCCCTCGACCGCCGGCGCCCATCGTGCGATCTGCGCGGCGAGGTGGCCGGCGCCGTAGCCGTTGTCGATGTTGACCACGCCGATGCCGGGCGCGCAGGCCGAGAGCATGGTGAGCGCGGCGGTGACGCCGCCCGCCGCGACCCCGTAGCCGACCGAGGTGGGCAGCGCGACCACGGGCGCGCTGATCTGTCCGGCGACGACGGTGGGCAGCGCTCCGTCCATCCCGGCGGCGACCACCACGCAGGCGGCCTCCCGCAGCTCGGGCAGGCGGGACTGGAGGCGGTGCAGGCCGGCGATGCCGATGTCCGCGATCAGCCGTACGGGCCGGCCGAGGTAGCGGGCGGTGAGCTCTGCCTCGCGGGCCGCCGGCAGGTCACTGGTGCCGGCGCAGGCGACGACGACCAGGCCTCCCGTCGGCTCCGGGGGTGCGGGGGGCCAGACGAGCAGGCGGGCGCCGTCGTCATGGAGCGCCTCGGGCAGGGCGGTCAGCACCGCGTCGGCGCGCACGGCGTCGGCCCGAGTGAACAGCACCGGGCCGAGATCGTCCCGTCCCTCGGCGCGCAGCCGTGCAAACTCCGCGGCGATCGCGGCGACCTGCTCGACGCTCTTGGCGTCGCAGAGCACCGCCTCGGGGGCGCCGCGGCGGCGGGCGCGATCCAGGTCCAGATCCAGGAAGCCGTCGATCTTCCCGTCGGCC
>JAKDNE010000084.1 GCA_030451965.1 Brachybacterium sp.
GCCACCAGGTACGTCGTTCCGCACGGTAGCGCTCGACCTGGTCACGTATTGCATCGGCGAGGCCCCACGCTTCGGCGAGTTGGCGCAGCTCGGCGCGCCCGCGGATCCACCCGCCGTCGACACGCTCGGCGAGGCCCCACGCGGCGAGCGTGGCCAGGGCTTCGTAGGTGGCGGTCGGCCCTATACGGGCGAGCGCCGCGAGGTCTCGGCCACCTGCAGGCTCGCCGAGCCGTTCGAGCGCGGCGTAGACGAAGGCTGCAGGAAGCCCGAGATCACGGAAGACCGGTCGCAATGCGTGAACACGGCCGCGTCGCCACGGTTTGGCCGCGCACGCCGCCTCGAGCAAGGCCGGGATTTGAAGGCTGTACAGGTTCGCCTGCACTCCTCGAGCGGGCCGGACAAGGTCGATCAGACAACGGTCGGACGGCTCGTCAACGAGACGGCGCAGCACCCGGCCAACGGTGCTCTGATCCAGCCCGGTCGCGATAGCCAAGGATCGGTTGCCGTGCTCAACAGTGAGTGAGTCTGTGAGCACGGCGGCCTCGGCCAGGGCGTAGAGAACGATCCGGTGGGCCAGGTCCTGCTCTGGCCCCAAGAGGAGATCCACAGCAGCGAGCCATTCCCGCACGCGCTGGTTCGTGGTGGTCCTACTGTGCGCCCCCCGCTGTGACTTACGCGGGCTTGTGGTGCATACGCGAACAGAGGAATTCCCGGCTTTCGCTCTCCGGCGTTTTTCATGGCGCACCGCGGCGTGCCAGTCCCGAGTGATCGCTGTATGTCGGTGGGCGGGGGAGTAGCGGGCGTAGAAGGACGCCAGTCCCGGCCACGTGCCGTCCTCGAGCCGCCGGATCAGGTCAGGGAAGGCCCACCCGCAAGCAACTGCGGACCACACGACGGCCTGCCGTGCCTCGGAGGGGCTCGCGTAGCGGTCCGGGTACTCGCCGGTGCGGGCGATGCGCTGGAAGTCGGCGTCGGGTTCGGTAAAGCCGCGCAGCCGGTCCAGCTGCACCACCACGGTTGTGTCGTCGGCTGTCTGTGTGCCCGACCCTGGCGACGTTGGCACCGTGGGAAGTTCACTGACCAGCCGGTGCCACACCTCCGGTGTCGTGGGCGCATTCAGAGCTGCCAGAGCGACTGCGAGGGGCTCCTGGAGGCCCTGGTGGCCTCCGGTCCGGTGGCGGGCCCCTGGGGGGCGGATGCAACCCTCGGTAAGGCCGAGCATCGGTAGCGGGTCGAGCGTCGGTGTGCGGGCTGCGAATGCGAGGACCGCGGCGCGGGCCTCGGCGTAGGGGAGTGGTGCGGCCAGCGGCACGTAGATGTGACGGCCGGCGTTAGGCGAACTGTCGGAGAACCATGCTGCGCCGACTCGGTTCAGGAGGCCGCTGAGAGAAAGGAAATCGCGATCGACGGCTTCTTGCCCGCCCTTGGAAGTGTCCAGGTCGAGACATAGCACTGGTGCGCAGCCGTTGTCGTCGTAAACCAACACGGCGGCCGGCTGATTGGGGACATCGGCGGACACACGGCGCTCGCCGCGCCGTGGATAGTTGCGGCCGCCGTCCCGGGAGACGCGCATGCGTCCCCGGGCAGCCAGACGCGGCGCTAGGGCCGCCCAGTGCTCCGCCGGATCGTGTGAAGGGGAAACTTCGATGGCACTCATGCGGCGCCTCGTGTTCGCCGCGGAATGTGTTCCGGAGGTCGGCCGGGCTCGAACCAGACTCCGCCCCAACAGCCGTAGACGCCCCAGAGATCCTCGTCTTCCAGGAGCGCGCGCTGCAGCCGCATGGCCTCATCGAGACATGCCCCCATCAGGGGACAGCGATCGCACACGGCCGCGGCCTCCTGCCACCGAAGCCGATCCACAAACGGTTCAGGATCGTTGGCACATGTCGCGGCGACACGACGACCAGCGTGTGGCGTCTTAAACCCGCAAGCTTCCATCGGGCGTGTTAACGTGGGCAGCACAACGCCACCTCTTCTCCGTTCCGGGGAGTGGGTTACATAGGGGCCGAGCTGGTAACTCGGTTCTTTGACTTAGATGGCCATCCGCGCCAACGGATGGTCATCAGTCATTTCGGGGCACTGCCCCCAAACTGGTCAGGCGGTCAGCGCCTCCTGGTGGTAAATCTCTTCGTCCCTCACGCGGACGATGCGGTGCTGGGCGTCGGCAATCACCAGTGCCTCGAGATACGCAGACAGGCTGATGCCCGTCTCGTCGGCTGCCTGGTCGGCAGTCTTCTTCACTGCTTCAGGTACACGGCCTTGCAGTAACTTCGTGGCCTCGCCTGTGGCGCGCTTGCTGCGGCCCTTGACTGCGCTCATGCATACGACCTTCTCAGAATTTGCATACATAGCGCCGAGCGACACGCTTCGCCTGTGGATTTTCGGTACCTCGGCATTCATGAGACCTCCTCGCCACACACAATAACGTGCTTAATCAGTTTTTCGCAGAGGGCACGTCGCCGGATCAGATCCTGACCGACAAAGTCACCGCACCGGCGCGCGTCCTGCGCCTGGCGAACTGACCGCCGGGGCGGGCGATACCGAGCGCTCAAGGTGCCGGGCGCCGACCGGGGAGACGGCGCCACCAGCCCCTGGGCGCGCGCCCACAGTTGCTGCGGTCCTCTCCGCCATGGTGACTGTGATCCGACTAGCGGCACGCAACCCGTCAGCCGCAGGGGCCGGCATCGGGATGGTCCGCTTGGCGACGATGTCGGCGGGGGAGACCCATGCTTTCTCCTCTAGTGCGCGCTCTGGGGTGGCCATACCCGACTCCACGTCATCGCGGACCCGACGCGCCAAGACCCACGCGGCACCCGTCAGGTGGGAGCCGGCGCCGCGCTCCGCGACGACATGGGCCAAGTCGGCACTTGCGTGGAAGGCGTCGCGGGTCGCACGGACGGCGGCATCGAGGCCGGGTCGTGAGGCGATCTCCTGCGGTGTTGCCAGGGTGGTGTGGTTGTGCGTGAGTTCCCGGTAGGCGGCGCGCACGTCGGCGGCAGCGTGGAGCAGCTCCAGGTCGGGCTTCATATCGGGGGAGGTGAGTTCGTGCCACCGGTTGGCCAGATTGCTCCAGGCTTGTCCGCTCTGCTCGACGGCGGCGCCAAAACGCTCCCCAGTCACCTCCTCAGTCGCCTCAGAGGCAGCCGCGGTGAGTACCAGGCTTGCTCCGGCGATGAGGCCTTCGGTGCGGCAGGCCACTGCGATGTCCATCGCCGTGGGGTCGTTCGCGAGGGATCGGTGCGCCTGAATATCCCAGTGAGCCAGCGCGCGCTCGAGGCGGTTCGGTGTGCTCATCGGGGGCACTGCCTCGCCACCCAGCGAGTCGCTCAGGCCGCCCTTGAAGTAGTCACCCGCGGCGCGTTCACAGCTCGAGATGCGGGTGAGCCAGGTCCCTGTCGGGGCGACGGCGTAGGGGGAGTGATGACGTGCAACGGGCAGCGGTCGCCCCTGCTCTACGGAGTCCTGGAACCGGTTGCGTCCGTCGCTGTGCAACGCGACGCTGATGGCGTGAGAGGTGATGTAGAGGCCGTGCATGACCCTGCTCCGGGCCGCCTCCAGGTCGCGGTACGCCTCTGCCTTCACTGGTGGTTGGCCGTACCGGCTGATCAACGTCGCCGCTGAGTGAAGGGTCTGTGCCATCTGGGTCATCCGGGTGTCGACCGGGCCTCGGGAGTAGGCAGTGGTGTGGCCGTTCAGGCTGATCTCGATGGTCTTGGCATGCGCCGAAAGTCGCCGCATGGGTTCCTCGGGGCCCATGCCTGGTGCGTGCACACGGGGAAGGGCGGCCCACAGCTCCTCGGCAGCGGTCACCATCGGTGACCAGCCGCGCAGCATCGGCCCAGCGTCGTCGGCTTCGACATCCATCAACAGTTGCCGTGCCTGGTGATCGACGTCGAAGAGCATCTCGCCGACGGTGCGGCCCTCCCGCGGAGGATCGGGCACGTCGAAGAGTCCCTGGTCGATGGCGCCAAAGGTGGGGCGCGGTTCAGGCTCCAAGGCTCTGCGCTTCCCGAATCAGGTCGCACAACTCCACGGCCGCCTCGACGCCAAACGCCCAATCGGCGCGATGGATGGGCAGCTCGCGGCTCAGCTGTTCGGCCTCCTTGAGCAGTTCCACTGCACTCTGGTGGCCGGGCGCCTTCTGGGGGAGCGGGGGAGCGGGTGGCCGCTGGGCGCCAAGACGGCCTTGGGCCACAAGGATGCCCAACCCCAACGAGTCGAACGCGTACGCGGGGCTGGCCGCGTGGACCTTTGCGGCAGCCTGGTCGAGCAGGCTGGCAATGTCGCCGACGAGCTCCCAAGATTCCTCAACGTTTTGCGTGGTCATATCCGGTTCCTCTCTCGTGCCTCGGTTCGGGCGTCTTCTATGAACCCACATCGACGGCGGGCCCCGCTGGCCTCGTCGCATCCCTGTGGATAACTCCATGGCCATCGGTAGCGGGGCACACACTGGTCTTAGTTGCCGTGGGCACCGCCGACCGGTTCCCCGATTCGACGGCAGCGCAGCCGAACCGGCCACAGGAGGCTGGGCGAGGAAGGTGACAGCGATGACGAGCTCCGTGTTGCGAGGTCTGAATCTCGTGACGTCGCTGGCGGCGAGTCTGGTGTTGAGCCTGATGTGCCTGGCCCTGCTGCCTCCCGCGTTCGCCCTGCTCGTAGCCCTGGTCGCCGCGATCGCCTTGGTTGCCCTGGTGCTGGGTGTGGGGGAGTCGCCGGTGGTTCAGGTGCTGAGCCGCTCCCGGCCGGTCACTGATGCCCAACAGCAGGTCTTGAGGCCCGTGGCGGCCCGCCTGGCCGAGGAGGGGATCACCATCTCCCGGTGGTACGTGCGGCGCGAGACTGGCAAGGATGCCCCGCCGGCCGCCCGGATCGGACGTGAGGCACTGGTAGTGACGCCGTGGCTCGTGGAGACCCGCCATCAAGAACAGCTCAGCGTGGACGAGGCCGCCGCGCTGGTGGCCTTCGCGATCGGCGCGGCTGGCAGGACGCGACGCCGCGGGGAGGTGGCGGTGCTGGTGGCCACGACTCCGTGGCGGATGGTGCGGGCCGTGACTCACCGGATCGGGGCCGCCCTCGCATGGCTGCCGTTCGTCCGCCTGTCGTGGTCCCTGAGGTGGGTACTCGCCGTGGTGTGCCTGGTCCAGTCGGTTGTTGAGGGGCGCGCACCGGCAGGGGTCACCGCTGGCGTGCTGATCGCCTTGACCTACCTGCTTCCAGCCACGACCCGGGCGGTGAGTCGGCGTACCGAGAGGTCCGCGGACCAGTTCGTCGTGGGCGTGGGTCTGGGGCCGGCGTTGGCTGGTTTGATCCGGCGTCACCGGCTCCCGGTTACAGAGGCACGATTGCAGGGCCTCGAGCACGGAGCACAGCACCCCTCGTCGCGGCCTGCACTGCGACTGGTCACCGCCTAGCGTCCCCAGCTCGGGCCTATCCGAGAGTGGCGGTACGCGAGCGTAGGTCACCGTCGCGGGCCGCGACGACCGGCGTAGGTGCGGTGATAGGCCTCAGCGTCGCTGTGGTCGAGCTGCCGACCAGATCCGTGCACCTGGTCGATCGTCGCGTCGGGGGAGGGGCCCTCCTCCTGTGCCGCTGCGGCACGCTCGGCCGCGGCCTCGGTGGCACGAATCTCTTCGGCTCTATGGCGGGCCTCCGCCTCGAGGGCTGCTTCGTGCTGGGCTGCGTGGTCGCTCATGATGTCTCCTTGATCGGCGACAGTGCCGGCCAGTTACCGGCTCTCATCCCCCTAGGGACAGCGGGCCCTGTTTGGCGCTCACTTGAGGCTCAACAATCGCCCCACAGGCCACGATCGGCTTCCTGGGCCGTACGCGCCGCGGCACGGTACGTGGCACCGCGAACAAGGCGGTCGGCGTCTTGGTACAGGCGAACGGCACCTGCCTGGATCAGCCGTGCGGCAACGTCTTGGCCACGGTGGTCGACGTACCTCAGCAGCCGGTCGTAGTGGTCGCGGTCGTCCTGGTGAGCGTCTGCTACCAGCTCGACAATGACGCCGATCGGAACCAGTCGCTCCAGGAGTGCGGTGGCGGTGTCGCCATAGCATTCGGTGGGGTCGGGTGGATGCTCCGTTTCGGGGGCGTCGATCCCGAGCACGCGGATCCGACCCAAGCTGCGGCCCTCCATGGTTTCGACGCGCAGGGTGTCGCCGTCGACGATGGCGACCACCCGGACCCGCCGTGGCTGGAGGTCCTCGGCGGATCGCACCGGATCACGGTCCACGCCGGTCAGGCCCACTGCGATCACCCCGGCCAGCGCAGCGGTGACCAGGCCTGCGAGCACCCTGATCGTGCCCAGGTTCATCGGGCGATCCGCAGATCGGCGTGCTCGGACCTCGGCGGCGACTTCTCTTGCTGGACTCTGCCCAGGCGTGCTGCCGGTTCGATGCTGGGCTCGCCGTTGGTGGCGGCATCGGCCGGTGTGGTGGGCATTCGTGCAGTGAGCTGGTCAGCGATCCGTTCCAGCGGGGGAGTGTTCGCGACCCGGCGGGTGGCGCCCAAGACCGTGGTGTGGTCGCGGGAGAAGGTCTCCGCTATCCGTGTCAGGCTCATTCCGTTCCTGAGCGCGGCGGCCATGGCGACCGCGCGCGCGTCGGCGCTCGGTTGGCTTTGGTCTCGGCCAAAGACCGCCTCCGGTTTGGCGCCCAGGGCTTTCGCAGCTGCCGCCACGACCTGGTCGAGGGGTGCCGTTGACGCTTCCGGCAGCTCGGGGGCGCGGGGGAGTCGGGTGCGTTGCCAGTCTGCGAACTGCCCCGCGATGTGATCGGCGGCTTTGGCGAGGTGAGGTCGCGCCTCGGTACGTCGCACCGCGTCGATCACCGAGGAGTGGTCCTTGTGGAACTGGGCCGCGATCGCCGGGAGCTTCAAGCCAGCACGCCGGGCCACGGTCATAGCGACCGCACGGGCATCGCTGACGGTGCTCGTCCGGCTCGAGCTCACGATGGCCTCCGGTGTGGTTCCGAACGCTTGGGCGGAGGCCTCCACCGCTTTCTCGCACACGGTTGCCGGGCCACTCGGCGGGGGAGCCGGCATGGCCTGGTCAACCTGCTGGGCAAGGACTCCCACGAGAGAGCGCAGTTGACTCTCGTCGAGTGGCGCAATCAGCTGGGCCACGCGTGCTTCTTCCCCACGGCCCCCCGCATCCAGCACCTGGCCCGCCAGTTGGCGGCCACCGTCATCGAGGCTCATGTCTGCTCACGTCCCTCTCATCGTGCCGGTCCGCTCAGATTCGGTGGGCCGGCAGCCCCCGCGCCGGCACGCTCACGTCGTTGCGAGCTCTGTAGGCGCTCAGCGTCGCTCGCCACGTGGTGGGCCAGATCGACTGAGGCATGCGCATGCTCGGCCGCCCGATGCATAACGTTGTCCAGGATGCGTACGCCCTCATCGGCTCGGCCGAGCTCCTGCCCGGCCGATCGGATGCTCGCCCTCAACGGTTGGGGCCGCAGCAGTGCCTCCGCCGAGAGTTCGGCGCTCGCCCGGTGCACGGCGCGCACGTGACCGTCCACCAGGTCTGCGGTCGGGCGTGCCAGCTCGAGTGCCTCACTGAGCCCGGCAACCCTCACCCGCATCTCAGTCACAACCGCACCGAGATCGGGGTCCGCACCCGGGATCCCCGATAGAAGTCCGGACGCCTCACCGAGGGCGTGCTGGGCTCGGTCGAGGCATGTGGTGAGGTCCTCGCTCAGTTCGCTCAACGCGTCGCAACGGGTGTGCAACCGGTTCAGGTGTTCCCCGGCAGATTCCAAGTAGAAGTCGGTCCTGTCGGTCAGTGCTGCTTTGGCCGAGTCGAATTCCGCGTCGTCGAGAATCCTGATGCCCGCGCGGATCGCACCATGCAGGTCCTCCACGGTCTGCCGCGCGAGCTCGACCGCTGCTTCGGCCGCCGTCAGGCGGCCTGCAGCCTCGAGTGCCAGGACAGGATCAGTCATTCCTCGCTGCCCCTGGGCCCGCCGTCCGGCTGGCCAGCAGACTTACGGACTTCCGGACTCTGTAGGTCGGGCTCCAATTGATCGCTCAACCGGTCCAACTCAGCCAAGGCTTGGGTCAGATGTGCGCGCAACTCGTGGATCGGGTTCGGCTCGGCATCGACGCGATCTGGCATCGGCGTCCTCCTCAGCTCCAGTGGGAATTTCCTACTTCCCTAGGAGCCGCCCAGCCGGATTCAGGCGCACTGAGCGTTCCAGCCATCGGCGCGCGGGGCCAGCGCTCCCACGCAGCCCTCTCTTCGGCCTTGCGGAGGCTGCGTGATGACCGGCAAAGGGTGGCTACCGTCCCCCTCGCGAACGACAGCAGCGATCGTTGACCCGAACGGGTCAGTAGCAACCGACAGCGTCCACCAGCTGCTGCTGATCCTGGGTACGTATGCCCGGGTCGGTGGCACACGCTCGGTCCACGTTCATGGTCGACTCCTGGATCTCGGCAAGGGCATCGTCGACCTTGTGGGCCTGAGAAGGGCACACGTACGTCATGTTGACCCGACGCTGGTCGGGTCGCGCATCGACGAGGGTCAGCCCGACGCTGAACGCGAAGTCTTCGTCGGTGCAGTTGTCGACAGTCAGGTCGTACAGCGCCTTGAGGTCCGGGTTGGAACGGACGCCACCGGTGGCTACGAGATCGGCTGTCCATGCCTCGGTGTCGATGTCGTCAAAGGGGATGGGTTCGCTGACTTCAGTCACCGTTGACTCGGAGACCTCGGCGTCGCTGCCGCCGCATCCGGCGGTGAGCACGAAGAGAACGGCAGCAGCGAGTACGGCGAGGACGTGACGCATGAGCTTGAGGCTAGACGCGGCGGCAGGCTCGTGTGCCCGTTTCGCGGATTCGTGACGCACGCGACGGTCGGGCCCGCGGCACACGCGGGGGAGCTGTGACAGCTTCAGGCTTGGCCGCACCTGCTGCTTTCAGGCCGCAGAAACACAACTGTTCAGAAACTAACAAACACGCGCCACTAGGCAGGCAGAGCGAATCTTCGATTTCACGCACACGCCTCTGATCCGAACTCTACGATTCCAACATGCTCAAGACCCTCGCTGGAGCCGGCGTGCTGTTGCTTCTGCTGGCGCTGAACGCGTGCGGCGGCGACGCCGAGGCGGAGGCGACGTTCACCGCTTCCGGGACGGTAGTTGTCGTCGCGCCTGACACGGCATTCCAAGTTGATGCGGACCAATGCACTATGACGGCACCGCGGGACATGGAGGTCACGATCGTGGCTCCAGACGGGTCGAAGGTGGCGCAAGGCGTAGCGGCCGTGGTTGGCAAGCCCGATCCCGTGTGGGAGGAAATGGGGCTGGCAGGCTGCTCTTTCGACTTCTCAATCGAGGACATCGTCGAACAGGAGGGCGTATTCACTGCGTCTTTCGGTGAGGACTCCGAGGACGAGTTCACCACGGATGAGGCCGGTGACATCAACTTGGGACAGATGCCCTGACCTGAAACGCCTGACCCCCCGGAGCCCCTTGGGGCTGCCCGAGCCTCACCCCCCTCAGCGGCGCGCTGCGTCGAGCAGTTCGCGGTCGACGACCTCGCGCAGCGAGCACGCAAGGAAACTTGGGACACTCCGGGGATAGCGCCAGTCAAGGACGGATCGCCATGACCCCAATATTTCAGATACACGACTTGTCCTGAAGCTAACAACACGCGCCACCAGTCACTCACTCATCCCTCCTGCTCGCTCCAGTGGCGTCCCGGGCAAGTCGGAAGGGGTGGGGGTGTTCTCCACCGCAGCTTGGACGAGGCTGTTTTCCAGGGTGGTAGGGAGGTCGAGGCCGTCCCACCCGTGCCGGTCGTTGCCTTTGAGGTCGACATTCACCAGCACGGGCACGTGGAGGTCGGGGATCTCGGTCACCGTGGCTTCGATGTGAGCCTTGAGGGCGGCGCCGTAGGCTGCGAGCTCCTCTCGGCGCTGCTGGTCAAGACGTTCCTCGAGAGCGCGGATTGGAGCGATGCGGAACTCTTCCTCTGCCTCAAGGCGGTCCAGTTCTGCCGCGTCGTCGGGGCTCTTGGGGAGATAGGCCCCAAAGGGCGTGCCATCACCGGCGCGCAGGCTCCGTTCGACGTCATCCGTCATCGAGTCGTTGCGGAAGCTTGCGCGCCAGGCGTCCCAGGACCACGCGGGGGCCTTGGGGTCGACCGGAACCATTTCGCCTTCTTCGTCGCGGGTGTAGAGCCATGCGTAGTGGGCTGTGTTGATTTCGGGTGTGGCTGCGGCGTAGCGCGCCTCCAGATCGTTCGTGGCGGCGTCGTACTCGGCCCAGGACTCGTCGCCGAGATCGGTCAGGATGTCGTCGATGTGGAGGGTGATCTCGACCGGGTTGGTCCGGTGTCGCCACAGGTGTGCCTCGTCCTGCCCGACGGTGGACTGGAGGAGTTGTCGAACGCCGTCGGCCTCCCATGAACCGGGGCGGCCGGCGAGCGCGACGTCGATCCCACCGACGTTGGCGGCCGCGCCTGTAAGAGCCAACGTCACGAACTCCGCCCAGTCCGCCGGC
>JAKDNE010000085.1 GCA_030451965.1 Brachybacterium sp.
GTGCGGCGGGGATCAGGTCCGGCCACCAGGCAGCGGCGACGACCAGCAGGAACACCGAGGTCATCAGGACGAAGGTGCGGATCTTGCCGAGCCAGGACACCGAGATCCGCCCGCCGAGGGCCGCCCCGGTCGCGAGCACCACCATCGCGACGTCCAGGGCCACGATGAGCAGGAGCGCCAGCCATGGCAGCAGGCCCGCCACGGCCAGTGACAGCACGATCCCCGCCAGCCCCACGCGGTCCGCGATCGGATCGATGATCGCCCCGGTCCGGCTGGTCTGGTCGAGTGCCCGGGCAAGCATCCCGTCCACCCAGTCGGTGGACGCCCACACCAGCAGCAGCACCACCGCGAGGGTGCCGGGGCCGTCCATCAGCAGCAGGCACACCGGCGCCAGCAGCACGAACCGCAGCAGGGTGACGAGGTTCGGGATGGTCGCCCAGTCGGGTCGGGGGGAGACGCTCATGTGCTCAGCGTGCCCGAGTGGAGAGCTTCCCGACCACGGTGATCCCGCCCGCGATGAGGAAGGGGATCACCAGGCCGAGACCCTGGACGACCCAGCCGGACAGCTGCGGGACGTCGCCGATCATCGCCGGCAGCAGCACGCCGCCGCCGACGCTCTCCCCCAGGAACGGCGTGGCCAGCATCCCCCACAGGCAGCCCAGCACCAGCAACGGGAATCTCGACCCCGTTGCCGACCACAGGAACACGCAGGTCACCACCTGGAACACCGCCCCGAAGAGCAGACCCGCGGGCACGTCGAACCCGAACAGCCCGAACTGCATCCGATGCGTGGTGAGCATCAGCAGCACCGAGATGATCGCGAGCACGATCGCCATCGCGGCCTGCGCGAGACGGGCCGCGAGGGAGCTGGTGTCGACGCTGCGGGTCGACCCCGCCGGCGACGGCGCGGGGGTCACTGCGTCACTTCCCCGACTTGGCCTTGGAGTGCGCGCGCCGGCGCTCATTGGCGTCGAGGATGACCTTGCGGATGCGGACGATCTCGGGGGTGACCTCGACGCACTCGTCCTCGGCGGAGAACTCGAGCGACTCCTCGAGGGTCAGCCGACGCGGCGGCACCAGGTTCTCGAAGGAGTCCGAGGACGCGGCGCGCATGTTCGTCAGCTTCTTCTCCTTGGTGATGTTCACGTCCATGTCCTCGTTGCGGGAGTTCTCCCCCACGATCTGACCGGCGTACACCTCGGAGGTGGGCTCGACGAAGAAGGAGCCGCGCTCCTGGAGGTTGATCATCGCGAAGGGGGTGACGGTGCCCGCGCGGTCGGCGACCAGGGAACCGGTGGAGCGGAACTCGATCTCCCCGAGCCACGGCTCGAAGCCGTCGGCGTAGGAGGCGGCGATGCCGTTGCCGCGGGTCTCGGTCATGAAGCGGGTGCGGAAGCCGATCAGGCCGCGGGCGGGGACGATGAACTCCATGCGCACCCAGCCGGAGCCGTGGTTGCTCATGGTCTCCATGCGGCCCTTGCGCGAGGCCATCAGCTGGGTGACGGTGCCCAGGTACTCCTCGGGCACATCGATCGTCATGCGCTCGACCGGCTCGTGGACCTTCCCGTCGATCTCGCGGGTGAGGACCTTCGGCTTGCCGACGGTCAGCTCGAAGCCCTCGCGGCGCATCTGCTCGACCAGGATCGACAGCGCGAGCTCGCCGCGTCCCTGGACCTCCCAGGCGTCGGGACGCTCGGTGGGCAGCACCTTCAGCGACACGTTGCCGACCAGTTCGGCGTCGAGGCGGTCCTTGACCTGGCGGGCGGTGAGCTTGTGGCCCTTGCCGTTCTTGCCGGCCAGCGGGGAGGTGTTGATCCCGACCGTCATCGAGATCGCCGGGTCGTCGATCGCGATCAGCGGCAGCGGGCGCGGATCGGAGAGATCGGCCAGGGTCTCACCGATCATGATCTCGGGGATGCCGGCGACGGCGACGATGTCACCGGGCAGCGCGGTCCGCGTCATCGGCTCGCGGGAGAGGCCCTTGGTCTCCAGCAGCTCGGTGATCTTGACCTGCTTGACGGTGCCCTCCTGGGTGCACCAGGCGACCTGCTGACCCTTGCTGAGCTCGCCGTTCTTGATGCGCAGCAGCGCCAGACGCCCCAGGAACGGGGAGGCGTCGAGGTTGGTGACGTGCGCCTGCAGCGGCACCTCGTCGTCGTACTCCGGCGCGGGGATCTGCTCGAGGACTGTCTTGAACAGCGCCTCGACGTTCTCCTCCTCGGGGAGGGTGCCGTCGGCGGGCTGGGTGGTGGAGGCGCGGCCGGCCTTGCCGGAGGCGTAGACGACGGGCACGTCCAGCACCGCGTCCAGATCGATGTCGTCCATCTCCTCGGAGAGGTCCGAGGCCAGGCCCAGCAGCAGGTCGGTGGCCTCCCCGACGACGTCCTCGATGCGGGCGTCGGGACGGTCGACCTTGTTGACCACGAGGATCACCGGCAGCTTCGCCGCCAGCGCCTTGCGCAGCACGAAGCGGGTCTGCGGGAGCGGGCCCTCGGAGGAGTCCACCAGCAGCACCACCCCGTCGACCATCGACAGGCCGCGCTCGACCTCACCGCCGAAGTCGGCGTGGCCGGGGGTGTCGATGACGTTGATGGTGATGCCGTCGGGTTCGCCGATCGCCGCGGCCGACGGTCCGGTGTACCGGATCGCCGTGTTCTTGGCGAGGATCGTGATGCCCTTCTCGCGCTCCAGCTCGCCCGAGTCCATCGCCCGATCGTCGTGCTTGTCGCGATCGCCGAAGGCTCCGCCCTGGGTGAGCATGGCGTCGACCAGGGTGGTCTTGCCGTGGTCGACGTGGGCGACGATGGCGACGTTACGCAGGTCGGTGCGGTGCTGGATGGTCATACGCAGATGCTCGTTTCAGGTTGCGCGGCGGGTCATGGACCGAGCAGCGCCCGGCCGCACGACGAGTGCGGCCCGCTCCAGGGCCTCGGCGAGTCTATCTGGCCCACGGCCTCCCGCCACAGGGTGCTGGATGAGACCTTCGACGCCCTGGGCGCGGGGCTCCGGGCTCAGCGGCCCGAGCCCGCGAGCGGGATGGAGCCGCCGGGGATGGCGTCCAGCAGGCGCCGGGTGTACTCCTGCTGCGGCGAGCGGAAGACCTCCTCGGTCGCTCCGTGCTCGACGACCCTGCCTGTCTCCATGACCATCGTCCGATCGGCGATCTGGCGGACCACGGCGAGGTCGTGGGTGATGAACACGTAGGAGAGGTCCAGTTCGGCCTGGAGGTCGTTGAGCAGAGCGAGCACCTGGTCCTGGACGAGCACGTCGAGCGCCGATACGGCCTCGTCGAGCACCAGCACCTCGGGGCGCAGCGCGAGCGCTCGGGCCACGGCGATGCGCTGTCGCTGACCGCCGGAGAGCTCGTTGGGGTAGCGCTGCATGGTCGCTGCCGGCAGTGCCACCTGGTCCAGGAGCTCACGGACCCGGATCTCGCGCTCGCTGCGGGAGCGCGTGCCGTGCAGCCGCAGCGGCTCCTCGATGGTGCGGAAGATCGAGTACGTGGGATCGATCGACCCGTACGGGTTCTGGAACACCGGCTGCATGAGCCGGCGCAGCGCGAAGAGCTCCTGCTTGGACTTCTCCCCGATGTCCTGGCCTTCGAAGAGGACCCTTCCCGAGGTCGGAGGGAGCAGGCCCAGCACCATCTGGGCGACCGTCGACTTCCCGGAGCCGGACTCGCCCACGATCCCGAGAGTGGTGCCGCGCTTGAGGGTGAAGGAGACGTCGTCGACCGCGGTGAACGGCGCGGCCTTCACCCATGGCGCCCCGCCGCGGATGTCGAAGACCCGGGTGAGGTTCTCGGCGACGATGACGTCGTCGGTCCGGCCCGCCCGGGCGGGCTGCCGCCCGCCGGCCGGTTCCTCGTCACGGTTGTGCAGGGAGGAGACCATCCGCTGGCTGGACAGCGAGGGCGCGGCGGCGATCAGTCGCTGCGTGTAGGGGTGCTGCGGGTTCTGGAGGATCTCCAGCGCCGGACCGGACTCCACCACCTGGCCGCGGTACATGACCACCAGGTGCTGGGCTCGCTCCGCGGCGAGGCCGAGGTCGTGGGTGATCAGCAGGACGGCGATCCCGAGCTGGCCGGTGAGCACATCGAGGTGGTCGAGGATCTGCCGCTGGACGGTCACGTCCAGCGCGCTGGTGGGCTCGTCGGCGATCAGCAGGGACGGCCGGGCCGCGAGCCCCATGGCGATCAGGGCGCGCTGGCGCATGCCGCCGGAGAACTCGTGGGGGTACTGCTTCGCACGACGGGCCGCATCGGGCAGTCCCGCCTCCTCGAGCAGCTCGACGACGCGCTTGTCCGCGGCCTTGCCCTTGGCGACCTTGTTCGCCGTCAGCGACTCCTTGATCTGGAAGCCGATCTTCCACAGCGGGTTGAGGTTCGACATCGGGTCCTGCGGGACCATGCCGATCTCATCGCCCCGCAGCTGGCGGATGCGCTTGCCGGAGGCCTTGGAGACGTCCTCGTCCTGGAAGACGATGCTGCCACCGGAGACCCGACCGTTCGAGGCGAGCAGACCGGCCACCGACATCGCGGTGGTGGTCTTGCCCGAGCCGGACTCGCCCACGATCGCGACGGTCTGGCCGGGGTACACGGTCAGGTTCGCGCCGCGCACCGCCGGCACCTCACCACCGGAGGTGGTGAAGGTGATGTCCAGGTCCGTCACCTCGAGCAGGGGACGGTCCGGATCCCATCCGTGGACGGCGCCGGACGTGCCTCCCGCGGTCGCATGGACCTGCGAGAGGCGCTCCTGCGCCTCCTCCGCGCTGTCCTCGTCCCGAGGGTCGGTGGGCTCGGTGGTGGGCTCCTCGGCGTATTCGCTGGAGGCGTGCGGGAAGTTCGGGTCGTAGCTCATCGCTTCTTCGTCTTCGGATCGAGTGCGTCGCGCACGGCATCGCCCAGCATGATGAAGCTGAGGATCGTGATGGCGAGGGCGCCGGAGGGATAGAACAGCAGTTCGGGGCGGGTGTACAGGCCCGTCTGGGCATTGGAGATGTCCGCACCCCAGGAGATGGTGGACTCGGGAAGTCCCACGCCCAGGAAGGACAGGGTCGCTTCCAGCACGATGTACATGCCCAGGTTGACCATCGCCGTGACGATCACCGGGGCGACCGCGTTGGGCACCACGTGCCGGAACAGGTTCTGGGAGGAGGAGGCGCCGAGCGCCTTGGACGCGGTGATGAACTCCGAGTTCATCACGCTCATGACGCTGCCCCGGGCGATGCGTGCGATGGCGGTCCAGCCGAACAGCACCAGGATCATCGCCAGGGTGAGCGCATTGAGCGCGAAGAGCTGGCCGACGACGATCGCGGCGAGGATCAGCGGGATCGCGAAGAAGACGTCGGTCACGCGGGACAGGATCGCGTCGATCCAGCCGCCGAACCAGCCGGCCAGCGCACCGATCAGGCCGCCCAGCAGGAAGACGCCGAGTGTGGTGACCACGCCGACGATCACCGAGGGCCGGGCCCCGTAGATCACCCGGGAGTACACGTCGCAGCCCTGCTGGTCGAAGCCGAAGGGGTGGCCGGGGGACGGGTCCCCGTAGCTGTTGGACAGCTGGCAGGCACCCGGCGCGTATGGGTCGAGGTCGCTGAACAGCTGCGGCAGCGCGGCGACGGCGACCACCACGGCGATGAGCACCGCGGAGATGATGAACATCGGGTTGCGTCGCAGATCGCGCCAGGCCTGGGACCACAGGGACCGCGGCTTGACGTCGGTGTTCAGGGCGTCGACCGCCTGCAGCGGGGTCTCGTCGACCGGAGCGACGAAGTGCGTCTGGCCGCGGCGCGTCGTGGCGCCGCCTGTCTCACTTGCGTGCGTCATACCTGATCCTGGGGTCGAGAAGTGCGTACAGCAGATCGATGAGGAGGTTCGAGATGATGAAGATGATCACCAGCAGCGTCACCATCGAGACCATCTTCGTGCTCTCGCCGCGCTGGATGGCGTCGAAGAGATTGAAGCCGAGGCCCGGGATGTTGAAGATCCCCTCGGTGACGATCGCCCCGCCCATCAGCTGACCGAGGTCCACGCCGAGGAAGGTGACCACCGGGATCAGCGAGTTTCGCAGGATGTGCACGGTGATCACCCGCGGCCGGGAGAGCCCCTTGGCCGTCGCGGTGCGGACATGATCGGCGGTCATCGTCTCGGTGATCTGGGTGCGGGTCAGGCGCAGCACATAGGCGAAGCTGACAGCGCCGAGCACCATCCCCGGGAGCAGCAGGTTCATCCAGGTGACGTTCGCGCCGACATTGATCGTGACCAATCCCAGCTTCACACCGAAGACGAACTGGGCCACGAAGCCGATCACGAAGGTCGGGACCGCGATCACCAGGATCGAGGTGACCAGCAGCGTCGAGTCGATCCAGGTCCCCTTGCGCAGTCCGGAGATGACGCCGGCGATGATGCCGAAGACCGCCTCGAAGACGATCGCGACCAGCGCCAGGCGGGCGGTGACCGGGAAGGCCCGGCGGATGTCGTCGATCACGGGCCGGCCCGCGAAGGTCGTGCCGAAGTCGCCTTGGGCCAGGCCCTGCAGATAGAGCAGGTACTGGACGATGAAGGGTTCGTCGAGGTTGTACTCCGCGCGCAGACGATCCTGGACCGCGGGCGAGAGCGGCTTGTTGCCGCCGAGGGCCGCGATCGGGTCACCGGGCATCGAGAACACCAGGAAGTACACCAGGAACGTCGCGCCGAAGAAGACCGGAATCATCTGCAGCACGCGCCGAAGGACGTACCAGGCCATGCGTTGCACCTTACGGGAGGTAGGGCGCCCCGGACCGAACGGATCGGACGGGGCGCAGAGGAATCTGGGACACCATAACCGCACGCGGGCTCCGGCACGCATCGGTGCCGGGCGGTGTCGAGGGGATCCGAGACGGAGCGGGGAGCGGCTGCTGCGCCGCGTCCCCGCCCCGACGGATCAGAACCTGGTGATCAGGCCGTCTTGGTGATCTCGTGGTACTGCGGCTGGCTGTCCCAGCCGAAGACGACGTTCTCCACGGTCTCCGCGGAGCCGCCGGTGACGTTGTCGTTCCACAGGGGCACGGCGGGGAGGTCCCGGAAGAGCAGCTCCTCCGCGGACTGGGCCTTGGCGAATGCGGTCTCCTCATCGGTGGCCGAGAGGCCGTCGGCCAGCAGCTGGTCGAACTCCTCGTTCATGTAGTCGGCGTCGTTGGACCCGCGACCCTCCGCCGCGGCCGAGCCGTACAGCGGGCCGAGGAAGTTGAACACGGAGGGGTAGTCCGCCTGCCAGCCGCTGCGGAAACCGCCGGTGATCGTGCGGTTGCCGACCTCGTCGCGCAATGCGGCGAAGGTCGGGTACGACTTGCCGGTGGCCTCGATGCCGAGGTTGTTCAGCAGCTGGTTGGTGACCGCCTCGACCCAGGTGGCGTGGTCGCCGTCGGCGTTGTACGCGAGGGTGAAGGGGCCCTCGAAGGGCTCCATGCCCTCGGCCTCCTCCCAGAGCTTCTTGGCGCCCTCGGCGTCGAACTCCAGGACCTCGCTGCCGGGGATCGAGTCGGAGTAGCCGTTGACCACGGGAGTGGAGAAGTCCGTGGCCGGGGACGAGGTGCCCTGGAAGATCGTGTCGCAGATCTCCTGCCGGTTGATCGCCTTCGACAGGGCCTGGCGACGCAGGGACCCGGCCTCTCCGCTGAAGTTCGGGTCCTCCATGTGGATGGTGAAGGACTGGAAGATCGCGGCCGGCTGGTTGACCGCGCGCTCACCGAGCTCCTGCTCGAAGGAGGTGAGCCGGCTGGCGGGGATGTTGTCGATGACGTCGAGCCCGCCCGAGAGCAGATCGTTGTAGCCGGTCTCGATGTCCTGGTAGAAGGTGAAGCGCACGCCGTCGTTCTGCGGGGCGCGCGGGCCCTTGTAGTCGGGGTTCACCTCGAGCTCGGCCGAGACCTCGTGCTCCCAGGAGGTCAGCATGTAGGGGCCGTTGCCGATCGGCTTCTCCCCGAAGCCCTCCTGGTCGTCGAAGAACGCCTCAGGCAGGGGCGAGAACGCGCTGTAGCCCAGGCGGATCGGGAAGTCGGCCTGCGGGGAGACCAGCGTGACGGTGAAGACATGATCGTCCTCGACCTTGAGACCCGTGAGGGTGGCGTCGGCGGCGACGTCCTCCCCCTGGAGGTCCGCGAAGCCCTCGATCGGCTCGAAGAAGTACCCCGACAGCTGGGCGTTGGAGGCGTTGGCGCCGAAGTTCCAGGCATCCACGAAGCTCTGGGCCGTGACCGGATCGCCGTTGGTGAAGGTCCAGCCGTCGGCGAGGGTGATCGTGAAGTGCTGGCTGTCCTCGGTCTCGATGGACTCCGCCACCTCGTTCTGCGCGGTGCCCTCGGCGTCGTAGGAGACCAGGCCCGAGAAGATGTTCTGGACGATGCGGCCGCCGCCGACCTCATTGGTGTTGGTCGGGATCAGCGCGTTCTGCGGTTCGGTGCCGTTGGCCAGGATCATGCCCCCGCCACCGCCGCCGCCCTCGCCGCCACCGGCGCCTCCGGAGCCTCCCTCGTCGCTGCCGCAGGCGGCGAGCGTCAGGGCAGCGGCACCGCCGGCCGCGGTGCCCAACATCATCGATCGGCGCGAGATGGTCATGAATACTCCTGTGATGTCTTGGGGTCGGGAACCGCACGACAGTGTGCAGCATCACCGACCAGTGTGCACCCTTCTCTGTCAACTGCATTCCATCTGCTGGTAACACTTCGGTCTCGGCACACGGTGGTCCGGGGCCGCACCCCGCGCTCGAGGCATGGGAGCCCCCGACGCGACTCTGCATGTTCCCCTCACGCAGTGTTCAATGGCCGTATGACTGCTCCCACCTCATCTGCTGCTCCCATCGATCCGACCGCCACCGACGCCTGGGCTGAGCTCGAGGCGCACAACCTCGAGATCGAGGGCTCGCTGCGCGAGTGGTTCGCCGCCGACCCGCAGCGCGCCGAACGATTCACGCATGACGCCGCGGACCTGCACGTCGACCTCTCCAAGAACCTCGTCTCGCCGAGGACCGTCGAGCTGCTGCTGCAGCTGGCCCGCGAGGTCGGGGTCCAGGAGCATCGCGACGCCATGTTCTCCGGTGCCCACATCAACACCACCGAGGACCGTTCGGTGCTGCACACCGCGCTGCGTCGTCCGGCCGATGCCTCGCCCGCGCTCGAGGTCGACGGCCAGAACATCGACGAGGACGTCCACCAGACCCTGCGGCGCGTCTTCGACTTCGCGGACGCGGTGCGCTCCGGCGAGTGGACCGGCATCACCGGCAAGCGCATCGAGACGGTCGTGAACATCGGCATCGGCGGCAGCGACCTCGGCCCGGTGATGGTCTACGAGGCTCTGAAGTCGCTCGCACAGGACGGGCTCGAGGCCCGGTTCATCTCGAACATCGACCCGACCGATGCCTTCGCCACCACGCAGGACCTCGATCCCGAGACCACCCTGGTGATCGTGGCCTCGAAGACGTTCACCACCCTGGAGACCCTCACCAATGCGCGCCTGGTGCGGCAGTGGCTGCTGACCGGGCTGCGGGAGAACTCGGCCCTGACCTCCGAGCAGGAGCAGGAGGCCGTCGCCAAGCATTTCGTCGCCGTCTCCACCGCGCTGGACAAGGTCGCGGACTTCGGCATCGATCCCGAGAACGCCTTCGGCTTCTGGGACTGGGTGGGCGGCCGCTACTCGGTGGACTCGGCGATCGGCACTGTGCTCGCCACCGTGCTCGGACCGGGCACCTTCGAAGAGCTGCTGGCCGGCTTCCACTCGATGGACGAGCATTTCCGCACTGCCCCGGCGGAGGAGAACGTCCCGCTGCTGATGGGACTGCTGAACGTGTGGAACGTGAACTTCCTGGAGGCGGAGACCCATGCGGTGCTCCCCTACTCCCAGTACCTCCACCGCTTCCCCGCCTATCTCCAGCAGCTCACGATGGAGTCCAACGGCAAGGCGGTGCGCTGGGACGGATCGCTCGCCACCACGGAGACCGGCGAGGTCTTCTGGGGCGAGCCCGGCACCAACGGCCAGCACGCCTTCTACCAGCTGATCCACCAGGGCACCCGGGTGATCCCCGCGGACTTCATCGCCTTCGCGACGCCGAACCATCCGCTGAAGGACGGCGACCAGGACGTCCACGAGCTGTTCCTGGCGAACTTCTTCGCCCAGACCAAGGCGCTGGCCTTCGGCAAGACCGCCGAGGAGGTCCGTGCGGAGGGCACCGAGGGCGCACTGGTCGCGGCCCGTGAGTTCTCCGGCGACCGGCCCACCACCTCGATCATGGCCCCGAAGCTCACCCCGGCGGTGCTGGGCCAGCTGATCGCGCTGTATGAGCACATCACCTTCGTGCAGGGCGTGGTGTGGGGCATCAACTCCTTCGACCAGTGGGGCGTGGAGCTGGGCAAGCAGCTCGCCAAGGACCTCGGCGGCGCGGTCGCCGGCGAGGAGTCGGCGATCGCGGGCGAGGACGCCTCGACCGCAGGGCTGATCCGCTACTACCTCGAGCAGCG
>JAKDNE010000456.1 GCA_030451965.1 Brachybacterium sp.
CCCCGTCCGCTCCCGGATGCTCGGCACGCTCCCGCGGATCGCCGAGGAGGAGGGTCTGGTCACCGCGCCGGGAGTGGACCTCGCCTCACATGGTGAAATCGCGCATGATGCCGACCGGTCCGCGAACGTGACCGGCGTCCACCCCGCCGGCGACTGCGCCCGAGGCCAGAGCCTCATCTTCAGAGCGATCGTCGACGGGCGGGCCTGCGCCGCAGCGGTCGAGGTGCACCTGAGGGGGCACTTCGCCGACCTGTCCCGTGAGCCCCGGCGAGAAGCCCGTCACAATGTGAAAGACTAGGGCGAAGAACACGCGATGCCGCGGCCCTCCTGCGGCGCTCGCGCGCTGTTCCGGGAGGGAACGCGGCCCTCACACGAACTACAGATGGGTTGACATGCGCAAAGCGAAGATCGTCTGCACACTCGGTCCCGCGACCGGTACCTACGAGCAGATCCGCACCCTGATCGAGGCCGGGATGAACGTGGCCCGGATGAACTTCAGCCACGGCACGCACGACGATCATGCGCAGGTGTACGAGAACATCCGCCGCGCCGCCGAGGACCTCGGGAAGAACGTCGCGGTGCTGGTGGACCTCCAGGGCCCGAAGATCCGCCTGGGCACGTTCTCCGACGGACCGCATCAGCTCGAGGTCGGTGAGACCCTCACCATCACCACCGACGATATCGAGGGCACCCGCGAGCGCGTCTCGACCACCTTCAAGGGACTGCCGGGCGACTGCCGCCCCGGCGACGTCCTGCTGATCGACGACGGCAAGGTCTCCGTGCGCGTCACCGAGGTCACCGAGAACGATGTCGTGACGATCGTCGAGGTCCCCGGGCCCGTCTCGAACAACAAGGGCATCAACCTGCCGGGCGTGGCCGTCTCCGTCCCCGCGATGAGCGAGAAGGACGTGGCGGACCTCCGCTTCGGCCTGGGCCTCGGCGCAGACCTGGTGGCGCTGTCCTTCGTCCGTGACGCCCACGACATGGACAACGTCCTGCGGATCATGCAGGAGGAGAACCGCCGGGTGCCGGTGATCGCCAAGATCGAGAAGCCGCAGGCCGTCCGGGCATTGCGCTCGATCGTCGGCGCCTTCGACGGCATCATGGTGGCCCGCGGCGACCTCGGCGTCGAGCTGCCGCTGGAGCAGGTCCCGCTGGTCCAGAAGCGCGCGATCGAGCTGGCCCGCCGGAACGCCAAGCCAGTGATCGTCGCCACGCAGGTCCTCGAGTCGATGATCGAGAGCCCGCGACCCACCCGCGCAGAAGCGTCGGACTGCGCCAACGCGATCCTGGACGGCGCCGACGCGGTCATGCTCTCCGGCGAGACCAGCGTGGGCAAGTACCCCTTCGAGGCCGTGCGCACCATGGCCCGGATCATCATCAACACGGAGGAGAACGGCGCGGACCGCATCCTTCCGCTGGGCACCATCCCGCACACCCGCGGCGGCGCGATCACGCGTGCAGCCGCCGAGATCGGTGACCAGCTCTCCGCGCAGTACCTGGTCACGTTCACCGAATCCGGTGACACCGCCCGCCGCCTGTCCCGCCTGCGTCCCAGCATCCCGCTGCTGGCCCTGACGCCGTACCCGGAGGTGGCCCGTCAGCTGTCGCTGACCTGGGGCATCGAATCGCACCTCGTGCCGATGCAGAACGACACCGACGCGATGGTCGGCAAGGTCGACAACCTGCTGCGCGAGCAGAAGGGGCTGCAGAAGAACGACCTGGTCATCGTTGCGGCCGGTTCGCCTCCCGGTGTGCACGGCTCCACCAACACCCTGCGCGTGCACCGCATCGGTGACCTCGACGGCACCGAGTCCGCCCGCATCGAGGCCGACCGCATCGCCGCCGGGGTGCACAGCTGAGCTGAGCGACAGAGCACGAGGGCGGGGGGCCCCCCGCCCCCCGCCGGCCGCGCCCCCCCCCCCGGGGGGCGGGGGGGGC
>JAKDNE010000457.1 GCA_030451965.1 Brachybacterium sp.
CCTGCTGGACGACATCGATGCCGACCTGGCCCTGGCGGGTACGGCGATTCCACACCTGCCCGTCTCCAGCCGCCGTGCCGTGGCCGCCGCCCATGGCTTCTACGGCGCGCTCTCGCGCCGACTGCGCACCACCCCGGCGCAGCAGATCCGCCGCGCCCGGGTGCGGGTCCCCGACCATGAGAAAGCAGTGATCATGGCTCGTGCCGTGCTCAGGGCCCGCCGATGAACGCCCGTCCCCTCCCGGAGGTGCGGGACGCGAGCGTCGCGGACCGGACCGCCGTGGTCATCGGCGGCGGCATCTCCGGTCTCGCCACCGCCGCCCTGCTGGCCCGGGACGGCTACCGGGTGGAGCTGGTCGAGGCGCGCGAGCAGCTCGGCGGCCGCGCCGGCAGTTGGGAGCGCGACGGGTTCCGCTTCGACACCGGCCCCTCCTGGTACCTGATGCCCGAGGTGTTCGACCACTTCTTCCGCCTGCTCGGCACCTCCGCCGCCGAACAGCTGGACCTGCAGCGGCTGGACCCCGGCTACCGGGTGTTCTTCGAGGAGCACGAGGAGCCGGTGGACATCCACGCCTCCGTGGCTCGGAACGCGACCGCCTTCGAGGCGATCGAGCCCGGCGCCGGGCGGGCCCTGGACCAGTACCTCGACTCCGCCCGGCACACCTACGAGATGGCGCTGACGCACTTCCTCTACTCCTCGTTCACCCGCCGCCGGGAGCTGATGACCGCCCCGCTGATCGCCCAGGCGCCCCGTCTGCTGCAGCTGCTCGCCGAACCGCTCGAACGCTTCGTCGGCCGATGGTTCCAGGATCCGCGGCTGCGGCAGATCCTCGGCTATCCCGCGGTCTTCCTGGGCTCCTCCCCGGACCGCACCCCGAGCATGTACCACCTGATGAGTGCCATGGACCTCACCGGCGGAGTGCTCTACCCCCAGGGCGGATTCGCCCGGCTCATCGAGGTGATCGCCGAGCTCGCCGAACGCGAGGGCGTGCACCTGCGCACCGCCACCCGCGCCACCCGGATCCTCACCGCCGCGCAGTCCGGCCGGCGCCGCCCCCGGGCCGTCGGTGTCGAGGTGCAGGAAGCGGACGGCACGATGCGCAGCCTCCCCGCCGACGTGGTCGTCGCGACCGCCGATCTGCACCACGTGGAGACCACGATGCTGCCCCCGGCGCTGCAGACCTACCCGCAGCGCTGGTGGGAGAAGGCCACCTCGGGGCCGGGCGCCGTGCTGGTCCTGCTCGGGGTGGAGGGGGAGCTGCCTCAGCTCGCCCACCACAGCCTGTTCTTCACCCGGGACTGGGGGGAGAACTTCGGTGCGATCCGCGAGGGACGCGTCCCCTCACCGGCCTCGATCTACGTGTGCCGGCCCTCGGCCACCGATCCCTCGGTGGCTCCCGCCGGGCACGAGAACCTGTTCGTCCTGGTCCCGATGCCGGCCGATCCCGAACTGGGGCGCGGCGGGATCGATGGCGCGGGCTCTGCGGAGGTCGAGGCCATCGCTGACGAGGCCGTCGCGCAGATCGCCGCCTGGGCGGGCATTCCCGATCTCGCCTCCCGCGCGGTCGTGCGCCGCACCATCGGCCCGGAAGAATTCGCGACCGACCTGCACACCTGGAAGGGCGGCATGCTCGGGCCCGCCCACACCCTGCGCCAGAGCGCATTCCTGCGCGCCGGGAACGCGTCACGGAAGGTCGACTCGCTGCTCTACGCGGGATCCAGCACGATCCCGGGGATCGGCCTGCCGATGTGCCTGATCAGCGCCGAGCTGGTCGCGAAGCGGCTGCGCGGCGACCACTCCGCCTCGCCGCTGCCGGAGCCTGCGTCCGCATCGGCGCCCACCGCGCAGAGCGGGGCGGATGCATGACCTCGCTGGTGTACCTCCTCGCGCTGCTGATCCCGCTGGTGTGCATGGGCCTGCTGGATCGG
>JAKDNE010000458.1 GCA_030451965.1 Brachybacterium sp.
CGCAGCCCCCGCCGTCGAACCCTTCGACGTCGTCGACGTCATCCGCACCAAGCGCGACGGCGGACGCCTCGCGGACGCCCAGATCGACTGGGTGATCGACGCGTACACCCGCGGCGTCGTCGCCGAGCAGCAGATGGCGGCCCTGGCCATGGCGATCTTCCTGCGCGGCATGGAGCGCGCCGAGATCGCCCGCTGGACCCACGCGATGATCGACAGCGGCGAGCGGATGGACTTCTCCGGGCTGTCCAAGCCCACCACGGACAAGCACTCCACCGGCGGGGTGGGGGACAAGATCACCCTGCCGCTCGCGCCCCTGGTGGCCTCCTACGGGGTGGCGGTCCCGCAGCTGTCCGGTCGCGGGCTCGGCCACACCGGCGGCACCCTCGACAAGCTCGAGGCGATCCCCGGCTGGCGCGCCGACCTCAGCAACGAGCAGATGATGGCTCAGCTCGAGAGCGCGGGCGCCGTGATCTGTGCGGCCGGCTCGGGCCTCGCCCCGGCCGACAAGAAGCTCTACGCCCTGCGCGACATCACCGGGACCGTCGAGGCGATCCCCCTGATCGCCTCCTCGATCATGTCCAAGAAGATCGCCGAGGGCACTGCGGCGCTCACCCTGGACGTCAAGACCGGCGCCGGCGCCTTCATGAAGGACGAGGCCGATGCCCGTGAGCTCGCCCGCACCATGGTCGAGCTCGGCACCGATGCGGGCGTGCGCACCGTCGCCCTGCTGACTGACATGTCCGCGCCGCTGGGCCGCACCGCCGGCAACGGTCTCGAGGTGCGCGAGTCGCTCGAGGTGCTCGCCGGCGGGGGTCCGGCCGATGTGGTCCAGCTGACCTGCGCCCTGGCCCGGGAGATGCTCGAGGCCGCCGGGGTGCGCGATCCCGACGTCGAGGCCGCGCTCGCCGATGGCCGCGCCATGGACTCCTGGCGCGCGATGATCAGCGCCCAGGGCGGGGACGTCGACGCCCCGCTGCCGGTCGCGCAGCACGTCGAGGAGCTCCGTGCGGGCGAGGACGGCGTGGTGACCGGGCTCGACGCGATGGGCGTCGGGGTGGCCGCCTGGCGCCTCGGCGCCGGTCGCTCCCGTCCCGGTGAGACCGTGCAGGCTGCGGCCGGGGTCGAGATCGAAGCTCATATCGGCGATGAGGTGAAGGCTGGGGACGTCCTCGCCCGCCTGCACACCGACACCGCCGATCGCATGCCCCGCGCCCTCGAGTCGATCACCGGGTCCTGGACCCTTGCGGCCTCCGGCACCGCGGTCCCGGAGCGCAGGATCGTGAAGGACCGCATCGCCTGAGCGGGCTGAGGGCCACGGTGCTCAGCCCCTGCGGGTCTGCTCGGAGACGTCCGGGGTGACGGGAGCCCCGCGGCGGCGCAGGGCGGGCAGGATGTGCTGGACCATCAGCGGTGCCAACCGACCGCAGCCGCTCGGCGGCCCCTCGTCGTCGACCGGGATCCACTGGTGATCCGCCAGCTCGGCCCGCACCCGCAGCGGCGAGGGCAGCGGCACGCGGGTGGTGAAGACGCTCGAGCGGACCACGGTGGCGGGTTCGTTCGCCGCGACGGCGTCGAACTCGCCGAGCTCCTCGAGATCCGTGGTGCGCAGCACCGCGCCGAGCTCCTCCTCGACCTCGCGCAGCGCTGCCTCGCGGGCGCTCTCCCCGGGATCGAGCTTCCCTCCCACCTGCATCCATGAGCCGGTGCCGTGCTTGCGCACGCACAGCAGCTCGGTGCGGTGGGCGGCTCCGGCGGGGGCCTCGCGCAGGAAGCACACGGCCGCGATCCGCAGCCGTGCCGAAGGCACACCGACCGCACGGCAGCGCCGCTCCGCCTCGGCGAGCTGGACCAGCTCGCGCAGGCGGAGCACCGCCGCTCGCAGGCCGTAGGGGCGCAGCCCCGCCCTCTTCCAGC
>JAKDNE010000459.1 GCA_030451965.1 Brachybacterium sp.
TCTACCCGCTGACGCTCTTCTACCCGCTGACGCTCGGAGGTTCCGATGTCCACCGTCCACTCCCAGCGACTCCAGCAGCCGCCGCCGCTGGCGGACGGCACGCTGCGCATCGTCCCGCTCGGCGGACTCGGTGACGTCGGCCGCAACATGACCGTGCTCGAGTTCGAGGGGCGACTGCTCATCGTCGACTGCGGGGTGCTCTTCCCCGAGGACTCCCAGCCCGGGGTGGACCTGATCCTGCCGGACTTCGACCTCATCGCCGACCGGCTCGACGACGTCGTCGCGATCGTGCTCACCCATGGTCACGAGGACCACATCGGCGCGGTGCCGTACCTGCTGCGACAGAGGCCGGACATCCCGCTGGTGGGCAGCCGGCTCACGCTCGCCTTCATCGAGGCGAAGCTCCGGGAGCACCGCATCCGGCCCCGCACCGTCGAGGTGACGGAGCGGCAGCAGGAGAGCCTCGGCCCCTTCGACTGTGAATTCATCGCGGTCAACCACTCCATCCCCGACGCCCTCGCGGTCCACGTGACCACTCCGGCGGGCACCGTGCTGCACACCGGGGACTTCAAGATGGACCAGCTGCCGCTGGACGGCCGGATCACGGACCTGCGCGCCTTCGCCCGTCTCGGCGAGGCCGGGGTCGACCTGTTCATGACCGACTCCACCAACGCCGAGGTCCCCGGCTTCACCGTCGGCGAGCAGGAGATCGGCCCCACCCTGGGCACGATCTTCGCCCGGGCCCGGCAGAGGATCGTCGTCGCCTCCTTCTCCAGCCATGTCCACCGCGTCCAGCAGGTGCTGGACGCGGCCGCCGCGCACGGCCGGAAGGTCGCCTTCGTCGGCCGCTCGATGGTGCGAAACATGGGAATCGCCGCGGAGATGGGCTATCTCGACATCCCCGAGCACACCGTGATCGACGTCAAGAAGATCGACAGCCTGCCCGAGGAGCAGGTGGTGCTGATGTGCACCGGCAGCCAGGGCGAGCCGATGGCGGCGCTGGGCCGGATCGCCCAGGGCGACCACCGGGTCAGCGTGGGCACGGGAGACGTCGTCATCCTCGCCTCCTCCCTCATCCCCGGCAACGAGAACGCCGTGTTCCGGGTGGTCAACGGGCTGATGGCGCTCGGCGCCGAGGTGGTCCACAAGGGCAACGCGAAGGTCCACACCTCGGGCCACGCGAGCGAGGGCGAGCTGCTGTACTGCTACAACATCGTGCGGCCGAAGAACGTGATGCCGATCCACGGCGAGGTCCGTCACCTCATCGCCAACGGCAACATCGCCGAGGCCACCGGTGTACCGCGCGAACGGATCGTGCTGGCCCAGGACGGCCATGTCGTCGACCTGAAGGACGGGATCGCCCGGACCGTCGGCGAGGTGCCCAATGGCTACGTGTACGTCGACGGCTCCAGCGTGGGCGAGATCTCCGAGGCTGATCTCAAGGACCGCCGGATCCTGGGGGACGAGGGCTTCATCTCACTGTTCGCCGTGGTCGACGCCGAGACCGGGGCGCTCATCGCCGGGCCCGAGATCCATGCCCGCGGCGTGGCGGAGGACGCGCAGGTCTTCGAGAAGATCCGCCCCGAGATCATCGCCGCGCTCGAGCAGGCCGTCGCGGACCAGACCGACCCCCGCGACACCCACCAGCTGCAGCAGGTGATGCGCCGGGTGGTGGGGAGGTACGTCGGCCGCCGCCTGCGCCGACGACCGATGATCATCCCCGTCGTCATCCAGGCCTGACGGGTCCTGACCACGGCACTGACGTGATCTGCGCCCGGAGGGACAGCGCCGCCCGCGCCGCCTCCCGGGCGTGACGGGGTGGGGACGGTACGATCGGGCTCATGGCGACACGTACGTCTTCCCCCGCACGTGCGTCGAAAGGCTCCTCGCGGACCTCTGCTGCCGGCACCTC
>JAKDNE010000086.1 GCA_030451965.1 Brachybacterium sp.
CTCCCACAAGGAAGAGGAACATGGCCAACTACACGGCAGCAGACATCAAGGAGATCCGCGAGTCCACCGGCGCGGGCATGCTCGACGTCAAGAAGGCGCTCGACGATGCGAACGGTGACAAGGCCAAGGCCGTGGAGCTGATCCGCGTCAAGGGCCTCAAGGGCATCGCCAAGCGCGAGGGCCGCACCGCCTCCGAGGGCCTCATCGCCGTCGACATCCGCGACAGCGAGGACGGCCGGACCGGCACCCTGGTCGAGCTCAACTCCGAGACCGACTTCGTGGCCAAGAACGACAAGTTCGTCGCCCTGGGCGACGAGGCCGTGGCCGCGGCCGTCGAGTCCGGTGCGGGTGAGCCCGAGGAGCTGGCCGCCACCCCGTTCGGTGAGGCGCTCACCAATGCCGGCGCCACCATGGGCGAGAAGATCCTGGTGCGTCGCATCGGTCGCGTCTCCGGCGAGGCCGTCACCGAGTACATGCACCGCACCAACAAGGACCTGCCCCCGCAGGTCGGCGTGCTGGTCGCGACCGACAAGGCCGGTGCCGAGGTCGCACGCGACATCGCGATGCACATCGCCGCGTTCACCCCGACCTATCTCTCGCGCGACGAGGTCCCCGAGGAGACGGTCGCCGAGGAGCGTCGCATCGCCGAGGACACCGCGAAGAACGAGGGCAAGCCCGAGAAGGCGATGCAGAAGATCATCGAGGGTCGCCTCAACGGCTTCTTCAAGGAGAACTGCCTCCTGGACCAGGCGTTCGCCAAGGACGCCAAGAAGTCCGTCGCGCAGGTCCTCGAAGAGGTCGGCGGCACCATCACCGGTTTCCTCCGCTTCCGCGTCGGCAGCTGACACCCCCGGGAGAGGCCCGTCGGGTCCTTCTCCCACCGGTGACGCGTGAGCGTCGCCACCGCTCTGCGGCCCCGCACCATCGGTGCGGGGCCGCACCGGTATCATCGCCGAGGACCCAGCGCGGAAGGACCGACATGACCCAGACGTTCACGTCACCGATTCCTGTTCTCCCCCAGCCAGAGGACGGACGTCGCGTCCTTCTGAAGCTCTCCGGGGAAGCCTTCGGCGGAGGCGCCGTCGGCATCGACCCCGATGTCGTCGCCCGGATCGCCGGAGAGATCGCCGAAGGCGTGGCCCTGGGGGTCGAGTGCGCCATCGTCGTCGGCGGCGGCAACTTCTTCCGCGGCGCAGAACTCTCCCAGCGCGGCATGGACCGCCGCCGCGCCGACTACATGGGCATGCTCGGCACCGTGATGAACTGCCTCGCGCTGCAGGACTTCCTCGAGCAGCGCGGCGTCTCCACCCGCGTGCAGACCGCGATCGAGATGGGCCAGGTCGCCGAGCCCTACATCCCGCTGCGCGCCGTGCGGCACCTCGAGAAGGGCCGCGTGGTCATCTTCGGCGCCGGTGCCGGCATGCCGTACTTCTCCACCGACACGGTCGCCGTCCAGCGCGCGCTGGAGATCGGCTGCGAAGAGGTGCTGATGGCCAAGAACGGCGTCGACGGCGTCTACGATTCCGACCCGCGCAACAACCCGGATGCTCACAAGCTCGACCACGTCACCTACAACGACGCCCTTCAGCGCGGTCTGAAGGTCGTCGACTCCACCGCCTTCAGCCTGTGCATGGACAACGCCCAGCAGATGATGGTGTTCGGCCTCGACGCCCCCGGAAACATCACGCGCGCCATGCGCGGCGACCGGATCGGTACGGTCGTCACCAAGTGACCCCGGCCCGGCGGGCCGGCGTCCCGCCGGAAACCCCTGAGCCACCGAAGCCCGCCTGCCGTCCTTGACGGTGCGGGACAATGGACCACGAACACACACCGAGAACCGAGGAGCATCCCGTGAGCGACGACACCCCGAGCATCCTGAAGGACGCGGAGTCCAAGATGACGAAGTCCGTGGAGGTCACCAAGGAAGAATTCACCGCGATCCGCACCGGTCGTGCGAGCGCCGCGATGTTCCAGGGCATCAATGTCGAGTACTACGGCGCTCCGACCCCGCTGAACCAGCTGGCCTCCCTGCAGTTCCCCGAGGCCCGCACGGTCGTCGTCACCCCGTACGACAAGTCCGCGATGTCCGGCGTCGAGTCCGCACTGCGCGACTCCGATCTGGGTGTGAACCCCACGAACAACGGCGACACCCTGCGCGTGGTGCTGCCGGCGCTGACCGAGGAGCGCCGCAAGGAGTACGTCAAGCTCGCACGGCACAAGGCCGAGGACGGCCGCGTGTCTGTCCGCGGCTCCCGCGGCAACGCGAAGAAGGCGATCGAGAAGCTGGTCAAGGACAAGGAGATCGGCGAGGACGAGGGCAACCGCGCGGAGAAGGAGCTCGAGTCGCTGACCAAGAAGAACATCGAGCTGATCGACGAGGCGCTCAGCCTCAAGGAGACCGAGCTCGAGACCGTCTGAGCCGCAGCACAGGAGCGCAGAACCCTGCACCGCAGACCACGACCCGGTGGGCCGGCGGCGTGAGCGCCGGCCGGGGGCCCGCCGACCCGACCGCCTCGAGCACGCTCGAGGCGGCACCAGACGCACCCGGGAGCGAGCCCGAGCACGCCAAGCGCCGCGGCGCCGGACGGAACCTCCCCGCCGCGATCGCGGTCGGGGCGGGTCTGGCCGCCCTGATGTTCGTGACGGTGTTCGTGGTGCCACAGACCTTCGCGGTGCTCGCCGCCATCGCGATGGTCATCGCGGTGCTCGAGGTGACGCGCGCCCTCGCCCAGGGCGGTCTGCAGCTTCCCCAGATCCCGCTGCTGGTCGGCGTGATCGGCATGGTGGTCTCCACCGTCGTGTTCGGTGCCGAGGGGCTGCTGGTGGCGACGGCTGCCGCCGTCTGCGTGCTCATCCTGTGGCGCGTCAGCGAGTCCATGGGGCTCAGCGCGCTGCGCGACGTGGCCGGAGGGGTGTTCGCCCTGGCCTGGATACCGTTCCTGGGCTGCTTCCTGCTGCTCCTGTTCGCGCGGGAGCAGGGCCAGATGCTGGTGCTGCTGGCCATCCTCGGACCGGTCGGCAACGACATCGGCGGCTATGTCGCCGGGGTGCTGCTGGGGAAGCACCCGATGGCGCCGCGGATCAGCCCCAAGAAGAGCTGGGAGGGATTCGCCGGATCCCTGATCCTGGGCACCGCCGGGGTCACCGCGGTCGGCACTCTCGCCCTGGACCTGCCCTGGTGGGCGGGAGTCGTGATCGGGGTCGTGCTGGTGCTCGTCTCCACCGGGGGTGACCTCTCCCAGTCCCTGCTCAAGCGCGATCTCGGCATCAAGGACATGGGGCACCTGCTGCCCGGCCACGGGGGAGTGCTGGACCGGATCGATTCCATCCTGCTCGCCGCCCCCACCACTTACATCATGCTGGAGGTACTGCTGCCATGAACACCACCGAGGAACCGATCAACCGTCCCGGCACCCCCACGCCGGTCGCGCTGTCCACCACACCCGATCTGTCCCGCGAGGCGGTGCCCGGCCAGAAGGTCGCGCTGGCCCCGGGGCAGCTCCAGATGCGTCCCTCCCGTCGGGGGAAGCCGCCGGTGCACCTGGCCGACCTCACCCTCGCCGAGCGGAAGGCCGCGGTCGAGGAGATGGGGCTTCCGGGCTTCCGTGCGAAGCAGCTCTCGGTGCACTACTTCGAGCACTTCACCACCGACCCCGAGGACCTCACGGACCTGCCCAAGGATCGTCGGGACGAGCTGGTAGAGAAGTTCTTCCCGCCGCTGCTGACGCAGGTCTCGCGCCAGTCCGCCGACCACGGCGCGACCCAGAAGTTCCTGTGGCAGCTGTTCGACGGCCCCATGGTCGAGTCGGTGCTGATGCGCTACAGCGACCGCAACACCCTGTGCATCTCCTCCGAGGCCGGCTGCGGCATGAACTGCCCCTTCTGCGCCACCGGCCAGATGGGCCTGACCCGCAACCTCTCGGCCGCTGAGATCCTCGAGCAGGTGCGCATCGCCAACCGGATGCTCGCCCGGGGCGAGCTGCCCGGCGGGACGGGCAGGGTCAACAACATCGTCTTCATGGGGATGGGGGAGCCGCTGGCGAACTACCGACCGGTGGCCACCGTGTGCAGGCGTCTGAACGCGCCGGCCCCGGAGGGCTTCGGGATGGGGGCCCGACACATCACCGTCTCCACGGTGGGCCTGGCCCCGGCGGTCCGCAAGCTCACCGCGGAGAAGATCCCGCTCACCCTCGCGGTCTCGCTGCACGCGCCCGACGACGCGCTGCGCAACGAGCTGGTGCCGATCAACACCCGTTTCGACATCGACGAGATCCTCGACGCCGCCTGGGAGTACTTCGAGACCACCGGGCGCAGGGTCAGCATCGAGTACGCGCTGATCCGCGACATCAACGACCAGCAGCACCGGGCCCAGATGCTCGCCGACCGCCTGATCGCCAAGGGCGGAGCCCACTGGATCCACGTCAACCCGATCCCGCTGAACCCGGTCAAGGGCTCGAAGTGGACCGCCTCGGATCCTCGGGTGGAGAAGATCTTCGTGGAGACTCTGCGGGACAACGGTATCTCCGCGACCATCCGCGACACCCGCGGCTCCGACATCGACGGCGCCTGCGGCCAGCTCGCCGCAGAGGTCATCGAGACCGACACCCACCGGGAGGACCGTGAAGCACGTGTCGCCCGCGTCGAGGCCATCGCCGCCGCGAGCGACTGATCACCTGAGGAACCGCTATGGACGTCCGATTCACCGCGAGCAGGTTCGACCCGGGCTACGACATGGCCGAGGTCGACGACTTCCTGGACCGCTGCGACCGGGCCCTGGCCACCGGCGACGCCTCCGTCACCGCGGAGACCGTCCTCGGCGCCGCCTTCACCGTGACCCGATTCCGGAAGGGCTACGACAAGGCCGAGGTCGACAGATTCCTCGACGACGTCCTGGCCCCACGGTTCGGTGATGCCACCGGAGGGTCGACGTCCCATGACGCGCCCCACGAGCCGGCCACCGGGCATCCCGCGACGGGCAGGACGAGCCCCGTGCTCCACCCGGCCGAGCAGCGCAGCGGGTTCTTCTCGCGGCTGCTGCGCGGGCGCTGATCCGGTCGGCATCCGACAAGCCGCCCCACGACCCGCACGCCTCCCCGCACCGCACCGCCCACGCCGCTACAGTGGGACCCCGACAGCACCGAGGAAGGACCCACTGGTGAGCACATCGTTCGAGCGTGTCTCGCGCTTCAGCGTCGGATACGACATGCACGAGGTCGACGAGTTCCTCTCCCGCGCCCGCACCGCCTACGAGGGGCGCGACCCCTCGTTCACCGGCGGTGACATCACGGCGGCCAGCTTCGGGACGGAACGAGGCGGATACGACATGCGCGTCGTCGACGAGGCGCTGGACCGTCTCTCCGACGCCTTCGCCCTCCAGGCGCGGGACGATTCCGTCGCCGAGCACGGCGAGGAGGCCTGGGTCGCACAGCTCACCGAGCGCGCCGAGGTGCTCAAGGATCGGCTGGAGCGGCCCGCCGGGGATCGTTTCGCGCCGGCAGCCCAGGGCGAGCCGGCCTACGACAAGACCGACGTCGACGGTCTGTGCGACCAGCTCGTCGCTTACTTCACCGACGGTCATCCGATGAGCGTGGACGACGTGCGTCGCGCAGCCTTCGGTCGCCGCCGCGGCCCGGACGGCTACCGGGAGGCCGTGGTCGACGTCTACCTCGATCATGTCGCGGACGTGATGGCCTCCGTGCCGTGACCGGGACCCGCGAGCGTCGGCTCGCCCTGCTGGGCGCCACCGGATCCATCGGCACCCAGGCGCTGGACGTCCTCGCCCGGTTCCCCGAGCTCGCACGGCTGCACGGGATCGCCGTCGGCGGGACCCGACCTGCGCTCGTCGCGCAGCAGGTCCTCGCCCACCGACCCGAGCGGGTGGTGGTCTCCGACCCCGCATGCGCCGATGGCGTCGAGGCGGCCGTGCGGCACCGTTGCGCCGCGGAGGGTCTCGCACCGCCGCGGTTCGACGCCGGAGCGGACGCCGTGGTCGACCTCGCCGGCTCTCTCGGCGACGGGGACGTGGTGCTGAACGCCGTCACCGGCTCCGTCGGCCTGCTGCCCACCCTCGCCGCGCTCGCCTCCGGGGCCAGGCTCGCCCTGGCCAACAAGGAGTCCCTGGTGGTCGGCGGGCACCTGGTCACCGAGGCCGCCGCGCCGGGGCAGATCCTGCCCGTGGACTCCGAGCACACCGCGATCGCGCAGGCCCTGGCCGGTGTGCGCCACGACCAGATCGATCATCTGGTGGTCACCGCTTCCGGCGGTCCTTTCCGCGGGCACCGCCGCGACCAGCTGGCCGACGTCACCCCGGAGCAGGCCCTGGCCCACCCCACCTGGTCCATGGGCCGGGTGGTCACCACCAACTCCGCCACCCTGGTCAACAAGGCGCTCGAGGTGATCGAGGCCTGCTTCCAGTTCGATCTGCCCGAGGACCGGGTGCAGGTGGTCGTCCACCCGCAGTCGATCGTGCATTCGATGGTCACCCTCGTCGACGGGTCCACCATCGCGCAGGCGAGCCCGCCGGACATGCGCCATGCCATCGGCTGGGCGCTGGCTCATCCCGAGAAGCTCCCCGGACTCGCTGCGGCGCTGGATTTCAGCGCCGCCCAGTCCTGGACCTTCGAGCCGGTCGACGAGGACACCTTCGATGCGATCGAGCTCGCCCGTGCCGCTCACCGCGAGGGCGGGGGAGCGATGGCCGTCTTTAACGCTGCCAACGAGGAGGCGGTGGACGCCTTCTTCGCCGGTGACCTCGGCTTCCTCGGGATCACCGCACTGATCCGAGCCGTGCTCGAGCATCCGGAGCGGCCCCGCGCCCTTCCGGCCGACGGTGTGTCGCAGCTTCTGGCCGTCGAGGCATGGGCACGCCGCACCGCCCGGCAGCTGATCCCCTCCGCGGAGGGCTGAGGCATGCTGCTGTTCATGCTCGGCATCCTGGTGATCGCCGTGGGACTCACCGTCTCGATCGCCTTGCACGAGATGGGGCACCTGGTGCCGGCGAAGCTGTTCGGCGTGCGAGTCACCCAGTACATGATCGGGTTCGGCCCCACGGTCCTCTCCCGCACCCGCGGGGAGACCGAGTACGGCATCAAGGCGATCCCGCTGGGCGGCTACATCCGGATGATCGGGATGTACCCGCCGCACAAGGGGGAGCCCGCGGGCACCATCCGCGAGGACTCCACCGGCCTGCTCCAGCAGGTGACGGAGCTGTCGGAGGAGGCGAAGCAGTACGAGTCCTCCCTCTACGGGCCCGAGGACGCCCACCGCACCTTCGTCGCCCTCCCGGTGCCGAAGAAGCTGGTGGTGATGCTCGGCGGCCCCTTCATGAATCTGCTCATCTCCGTCGTGCTGATGGTGGTGCTGGTCAGCGGCATCGGCCTGCCGGCCGTGACGCCGACCGTGCAGGCGGTCTCCGAGTGCGTGGTGCCTGCGGATGCTCCTGCCGACGTCGGCTGCGAGGGCCGCGAGCCCGCTCCGGCGCTCGCGGCGGGTATTCGTCCCGGTGACACCCTGCGGGTGATCGACGGCCGACAGATCCACAGCTGGGAGGACGTCACCACCGCGGTGCGATCCGCCCAGGACCGCACCGTCGAGGTCGTCGTCGAGCGGGACGGCGAGATGATCCCCCTCGAGGCGACCATGGTGGTCGATGCGCGCCCGGTGCTCGACGAGGAGGGCGCCGCGGTGAGCGATGACGCGGGGGACCTGGTGACCGAGCAGGTCGGATTCCTCGGCGTCTCCGGGACCCCGGACCTGGTGCCGCAGTCCCCGGCGATGGTGCCGGAGATGGCGTGGTCGGCCTTCACCCGGACAGGGGAGCTGGTGCTCACCCTCCCGGTGCGGCTGTGGGACGTGGGGCAGGCCGCCTTCGGCACCGCCGAGCGTGACCCGAACGGCCCGCTCGGCGTGGTGGGCGTCTCGCGCCTGGCCGGCGAGGTCGCCGCCGCCGAGCAGCCCGGCTTCGAGCTGCGCGAGAAGGTGGGCACGATGATCTCGATGCTCGCCTCGCTGAACATGGCGCTGTTCGTGTTCAACCTGGTGCCGCTGCTGCCGCTGGACGGCGGGCACGTCGCCGGAGCGCTGTTCGAGGGGGTCCGCCGATTCCTCGCCCGGTTGCGGGGCAGGCCCGATCCCGGCCCGGTGGACATGTCCCGCATGCTTCCGGTGACCAACGCGGTGGCGCTCGTGTTCATCCTGATGACGGTCCTGCTGGTGTACGCGGACATCGTCAAACCCATCACCCTGTTCCCCTGAGCCCACGTGGCGCGCGCCACCGTCATCGTGCAGGAGCGGTGGAGGTGTCCCGCTTCGCCTCCCAACCCCGGGCTTGCGAGTCCATAATGGGCAGGTGACTTCTGTGAGCCTCGGTATCCCGTCCGTCAAGCAGCCGCCGCCGGTGCTCGCTCCCCGGCGGAAGACCCGCAAGGTCAGGCTCGGCAACCTCTACGTCGGCGGCGACGCACCGATCACGGTGCAGTCGATGACCACCACCCCCACGCATGACATCAACGCGACCCTGCAGCAGATCGCGGAGCTGACCGCTGCGGGCTGCGACATCGTGCGCGTGGCCTGTCCGCGCCAGGAGGATGCCGACGCGCTGGTCGCGATCGCCGCCAAATCCCCGATCCCGGTGATCGCCGATATCCATTTCCAGCCCAAGTACGTCTTCGCGGCGATCGAGGCCGGCTGTGCCGGAGTGCGGGTGAACCCCGGCAACATCCGTCGCTTCGACGACCAGGTCAGGGACATCGCCAAGGCCGCGAACGACCACGGCACCGCACTGCGCATCGGCGTGAACGCCGGCAGCATCGACCAGCGCATGATGACCGCGGACCGAGTCACCCCCGAGGCGCTGGTGGCCTCCGCGAAGTGGGAGGCCTCCCTGTTCGAGGAGCACGGCTTCCACGACTTCGGCATCTCGGTCAAGCACAACGACCCGATCATCATGGTCGAGGCGTACCGCCAGCTCTCCGCGGCGGGTGACTGGCCGCTCCACCTCGGCGTCACCGAGGCCGGCCCTGCGTTCCAGGGCACGATCAAGTCCTCCGTCGCCTTCGGCATCCTGCTGGGCGAGGGCATCGGCGACACCATCCGCGTGTCGCTGTCCGCCCCGCCGGTCGAGGAGGTCAAGGTCGGCAACCAGATCCTGCAGTCGCTGAACCTCAAGCCGCGCAAGCTCGACATCGTCTCCTGCCCCTCCTGCGGCCGTGCCCAGGTGGACGTGTACAAGCTCGCCGACGAGGTCACCGAGGGGCTCAAGCACCTCGAGGTGCCGCTGCGCGTCGCGGTGATGGGCTGCGTCGTCAACGGTCCGGGCGAGGCCCGCGAGGCCGATCTCGGCGTCGCCTCCGGCAACGGCAAGGGCCAGATCTTCGTCAAGGGCCAGGTCATCAAGACCGTCCCCGAGGCGGACATCGTCGAGACCCTGCTGGCCGAGGCGCACCGGATCGCGGCCGAGATGGGCGAGGCTGAGCCCTCCTCCGGTGCCCCGTCCGTCTCCGTGAGCTGAGCGAGGATGTTCCGGCGCGGGGGTCGGGTCCGAGGGGTCCGCTCGGGCGGTCATGAGGCTGCGCTCGCCCTCGCGCTGAGCGATCCGGTCACCAACGCCCTGGCCGGCGCGCGCCTGCGAGAGCTCGGCCGCTCCGCCTCCCTGCCCCAGGAGTTCTCCCTGGCCGGGGAGGAGCGGAGTCCCGAGGGGCTGCTGTGGCACGGGGTGAACCTCAACCCGATATCCGCCACCGACCGGGCCCTCGAGGACTTCGGACGGCACCAGGCGTCCCGACCGCGGAGATCCAGCTCGGTGGTCGGCGACCGACGTGCGGTCGAGATCCTCTGGGAGGCGCTGGCGGAGGTCTGGGGGACCGAGGTGCGGCAGTACCGCTGGAGCCAGCCGCTGCTGCTGGCCGAGGACCTGAGCGCTGTCCCGCGGCTCGCGCCGGTCGGGCTGCGTGCCGCCGTGCCGGCGGAGGAGGCGATGGTGTTCCCCGCCGCCGTCGCCATGTTCCGCGAGGAGGTGGGCGTGGACCCGCTGGCCGGGGACGGTGGCCGCTCCTACCGGGCGCGCATCGCCGACCTGATCCGTCGGGGCCGTACCTATGTCGTCATCGAGGACGGCGAGGTGCTGTTCAAGGCCGACGTCGGAGCCCTGTTCGGACCGGTCGCCCAGATCCACGGGGTATGGGTGCGCCCCGATCAGCGAGGCCGCGGCCTGGGCCGGGCGGGCATGGCAGAGCTGGTGCACCTGGTGCGCCGCGATCATGTCCCGCAGGTCTCGCTCTACGTCAATGACTTCAACGAACCGGCCCGGCGGGCCTATGCCGCCTCCGG
>JAKDNE010000460.1 GCA_030451965.1 Brachybacterium sp.
GCGCCCTCGAGGACCTGCTCGCCCAGATCGACGCCGCCGACCGCGACGTCACCCCCGAGCATCGCGCCGCCGCGGACCGCATCGCCGATGCCTTCACCGCCGCCCGCTACGCGGCACCGCTGCCGGAGGAGGGCGCCGTGCAGCCAGCGACGACCTCCCGGCCGTTTCGGCCTTCACCGGATCGCGCTGCCCAGGCAGCGCACCCGCTCCGCCAGGACGCGGACCAGATCATCGAGCTCATCCGCAGCACCCGCTGACCGGTGGCCCGGCCGCGCTCGCGCGGCTCGCGTCAGTTCTGCGGCCTCTCGATGTGCTCGTCGGGCGGGGGAGTCGCCCCGGCGTCCTTGCCGAACATGCGGTGCGGGGCCTGCGTCTCGAAGACCTTCGCCGCCCGCAGCGAGTCCACCTCGCCCACCACGGGGTTCGGCTGGTGCGTGGCGCGGGAGCCGCCGTACAGCGAGACCAGGTTCATCGCGACCGCACGCTGGTTGCGGTGGCCGAGCATCTTGGTGATGTGCACGCCGAGCCAGGCGGCCCAGCCGAGCGAGCCCGAGAGCCCGCCGAGGATCGGGATCTCGGCGATCGCGGCATGGCGGCCGATGGTGGCCATGGTGCCCAGATCGGTGTACGTGAACTTCTTGCGCGGCTTGCCGGCGACCTCTGCGGCGATCGCGCGGGCCGCGGCCTGGCCCGCCTGGATCGCGGGCTGCGCGAGCTGGGGGAGGGCCTCGTCCTGGCCGGCGATGTCACCGGCGGCATAGACGCCGGGGAAGCCCTTGACCTGCAGGTAGTCGTCCACCGAGAGGCGGCCGCGCTTGTCCTGGGGAAAGCCCCACTCGGAGACCGCCGGGGGGATCGCGACGCCGGCGGCCCAGATGGTGATGTCGGATTCGAGGATCGCGTCGTCGTCGAGCACCACGTGGTCGTAGCCGACCTCCTTCACCCCGTGGCCCAGCTGCAGGGTGACGCCGCGGTCCCGCAGCTCGTCGGCCGCGTACTGGCGGTACTTGGTGGAGAACTCCTTGAGCAACTCGTCGCCGCGCTGCAGCACCGTGACCTGGAGGGTGCCCGGATCCATCTCCGGATAGAGGATGTCCAGCTCCTGCATCCGGAAGTCCGCCAGGGCGCCGGCGATCTCCACGCCCGTCGGCCCGCCGCCGACGATGCACACGTGCAGCTTGTCGTGGCTGATCCCGGCCTCGCGGCTCGAGCGCTCCAGCTCGGAGAAGACGCGGTCGCGGATCGCCAGGGCCTGGCTGCGGGTGTACATCGGCATCGCGTGCTCTTCGGCGCCGGGGGTGCCGAAGTAGGTGGTGGTCGCGCCGTTGGCGACGATCAGGTAGTCGTAGGAGATCTCGTGATGGCCCCTCTGGCCCTCGTCCAGGCTCACGACCTTCCGCTCGGGATCCACGCCCTCGACCTCGCCCTGGCGGTAGCGCATGTTCGGCACCTTCAGGGAGAGGCCGCGCAGGAACATGGTGACGTCCCCCGGGTTCAGGCCGGCGGTGGCGACCTGGTACAGCAGCGGCTGGAACGTCTTGTAGACGTTGCGGTCGATGAGGGTCACGCGCACTCGGGCGTCGCGCAGCGCGCCCACGGCGTGCGCACCGGCGAAGCCGCCGCCCAGGATGACGACGTGCGGCCAGCTCGCGCCGTCCTTCGCGGGGACGGTGGGGCGGCGGGTGAGGAAGGGCATCGGCATGACCATGAGGAGGACTCCTTGAGCGGCGCATGGGCGGCCCGGCCGAGGCTGGTGGCCGATCGGGTCGCGGTCCGCGTCTGGAAGAGAGGGGGAGCGTCGGAGCGAGCGGGCTGGGGACGGTGCCGGGTCCGACCCGGGCCGGTGCCGAGATCATCGGGGAGAGGCCGTGGGGCGGGGTCGGATGGACCATCCGAAGTCCCCG
>JAKDNE010000461.1 GCA_030451965.1 Brachybacterium sp.
CGTCACCTCCGCGAGCCGCGTCGGCGGTGGCGTGGAGCCGGCCGTCCCGGTCCGGATATCCGCTCTCCAGCTGGGACTGGACCAGCGGCAGCGCTGCGCGGATCGTCGCCAGCGGCAGCTTCGACCACCAGGCGAGGTCCCGCTCCCCCACAGGACCGTGGCTGGTGACGTAGCGCCGGGCGAGCTCGGCGGCGGCCGCGGTCCGCTCACCGTTGAAGGCGCCCGCGAGGTCCGTGCCGGCGGGCAGCCAGGTCCGGGCGAGCACCACGGCGGTCTCCCCGTCCCGCCAGGGCCCATAGGCGGCGATGCCGAAGGAGATCAGTTCACTGAGCAGGTGATAGCCACGGCCCTGGTCAGTGCGGATCCCGGCCGCCTCCCACGCGGCGATGAGCTCCTTGCGCAGCACCCCGCGGCCGAGGCCCGGGACGGAATGCTCCTCGGCGATCTCCTCGAGCACCGCCTGGGCCCGTTCCAGGTGGTGCTCCTCGAGCTCGAGCTGCCCGCGCCGGGAGATCGCGGCCCGCAGCGGACCGGCGGCGCAGAGCTCGGTGAGCCAGGCGAGGGTGTCGGCGGCGACGGCGAAGACGGTGCCGCGCATCGGATAGCCGCGCACCACCTCCCCGCGGTCGAAGGCGGCGAGCACCGCATCCAGATCTCCCCCGGTGCGCAGGGCGAGGGAGGCCATCACCCCCGCCACGTCCTGTCCCTGGTGCGCGCCGAAGGCCCGCGCCGCCGCAGCAGGGTCTGCGAAGCGGGGCTCTCCGACCAGGCCCTGGGCGAGGATCCGGGCGCCTGCGAGGTGTCGCTGAGTCATGGGGCGAGCGTACCGGCGGCCACCCGGACGAGGCCGGGATCCATCGAACGGTTGATCCCTTCGCGCGCCGCTCTCCATAGCGTGGAAGCACCCCCACCAGGGGACCGACATCCGTCCGCCACCAGCGGTCATCTCGCGAAGGAACCACAGTGTCTGCACCCACGCCCGTCACCCGCCGCCCTCGGCCCGGCGACCCCGCCGGCGAGGCGTCACCGGCCGGATCCGACGCCCCCACCGGGAGCCTCGGCCGCGTCGGCGAGAGGATCGCCGCCGCCCTCACCGGTCGCCGCTCCGCCTGGGTGATGCTCGCGGTGTGCATCGCCCTGCTCCTGGCGATGGCCGGCGGCCTGCGGGGCGCCGGTCCCGCCGCCGGCATGGATGCGCTGCCGGAGACCTCCGAGTCCTCCCGCGCCGCGGCGATCGCGGACACCATGGAGGGCAACCGCTACCAGCCGGTGTTCGCCGTGGTCACCCGCGAGGGCGGCGGGGCCCTGACCGAGGAGGACACCGCCGCGATCGAGACGCTGCGCTCCGATCTCGCCGAGGTCTCCGGACGCGAGGCGATCGGCCCCATGCCCGCCGAGGACGGCGAGGCGGACCTGGTCATGACCACGGTCGACTCCGAGGCGGACAACGACACCATCGACGCGATGATCACGGACCTGCGGGCCGCGGCCGATGATTCCGCACCCGAGGACCTCACGGTGTCCGTCACCGGCGGTCCCGCCGTCGGCTCCGATATCCGGGGCGCCTTCTCCGGCGCGAACTTCACGCTGCTCGCGGTGACCATCGCCGTGGTGGCCGTGCTGCTGCTGCTGACCTACCGCTCCCCGATCCTCTGGCTGATCCCGTTGTCGATCGTCGCTCTCGCGGACGGCGCCGCCGGCGCGCTCACCTCGATGCTCGGCGAGCAGTTCTCCCTCGCCTTCGACGCGGGCGTGATCAGCGTGCTGGTCTTCGGTGCGGGCACCAACTACGCCCTGCTGCTGATCTCCCGCTACCGCGAGGAGCTGCACCACCACGACGACCATCGCACCGCGCTGGCCACCGCCTGGGTCCGCACGGCGCCGGCGATCATCGCCTC
>JAKDNE010000462.1 GCA_030451965.1 Brachybacterium sp.
CCAGCGGCTGCGTTCGAACAGGCCGATCCAGCCCCCACCCACCACGAGGACCACTGCAGTGATCAGGTAGCCGTACAGCGTGATCGGGTCCTCGGGGGTGCCTCCGCCCAGGTCACGCAGCCCCAGCGCAATCCCGAGCACCACCCAGCCGACGGCCAGCAGCGCGCAGGCGCCCAGCAGCACCAGGTCCGCGCTCAGCTCGCGCAGCGCGTAGTAGAGGCCCAGCAGAGCGGTCAGTCCGCACAGCACGGCCACCACGATGCTCAACGCCGCCATGAGTCCTCGGTCCTCCTCCGTAGGGCGCGGACACGATGTCCGACCCGCCCCTACGATAGAGGCATGCCCACCATCACCATCACCGAAGCATCAGTGCGCGACGTCGACACCGACGTCCTCATCCTCCCCCTGCTCGCCGGCGCCGACGACGCCCCGGCGACCGTCCCCGGATCCACCGAGATCTCCGAGGCCATCGCCGGTCTCGACGCCTCCTCCGCCCGCGGCGATCTGCACCGCATCCCGTCCTACGGACTGGCCACCGCGACGTCGCTGCTGCTGGTCGGCGTAGGTGACGAGGATCTCGCCAAGGTCTCCTCCGAGGACCTCCGTCTCGCCTTCGGCGCCGCCACCCGTTCCCTGAGCGGGGTCGAGCGCGCCGCCGTCGCTCTGCCGACGGGCTCCGACGACCAGCGCGCCGCCGCCCTCGAGGGCGCCGCGCTGGGCGCCTACGCCTTCGTCTCGCACAAGTCCGGCACCGGGGCCTCCTCGCCCAAGGCCGCACTGGCCTCTCTCAGCCTGGTCGCCGAGGGCGGGGCCGACTCCGCCCGCGCCGCGGTGGAGCGCTCCTCCCTGCTCTCCGAGGTGGTGGAGATCGTCCGCGACCTCGTCAACACCCCGCCGAACCTCCTCTACCCCGCCTCCTTCGCGCAGCGCGCCGAGGCGCTCGTCGCCGATCTGCCCGTGACGGTCACGGTGCTCGACGAGAAGCAGCTCGCCGACGGCGGCTACGGCGGCATCGTCGGGGTGGGACAGGGCTCGACCCGACCGCCGCGCCTGGTCCGCCTGGAGTACGCCCCGCAGACCGCGAAGCACTCGGTCGCCCTCGTGGGCAAGGGCATCACCTTCGACACCGGCGGCATCTCGCTCAAGCCCGCCCCCGGCATGGACGACATGACCTCCGACATGACCGGTGCCGCCACCGTGCTCGGCGCGACGATCGGCGCGGCCCGTCTGGGCCTGGACGTCAAGGTCACCACCTACCTGGCGCTGGCCGAGAACATGCCCGGCGGCGGCGCCCAGCGTCCCGGTGACGTGGTCACCATGCGCAACGGCAAGACCGTCGAGGTGCTGAACACCGATGCCGAGGGTCGGATGGTGATGGCCGACGCACTCGTCGACGCCGTCGCCGATGCGCCCGATCTGGTAATGGATGTCGCCACGCTCACCGGTGCGGCCGTCGTCGCGCTGGGCACGCGCACCGCGGGAGTGATGGGCACGGAGGACGCCCGCGAGCTGGTGCTCACGGCCGCCGGGACCGCCGGTGAGCCGTTCTGGGCGCTGCCCTTCCCCGCCGAGCTGCGGGCGGACCTCACCGGCCGGGTCGCAGATCTGCGCAACATCGGCGAGCGTCCGGGCGGGGCACTCTCGGCCGGCATCTTCCTCTCCGAGTTCGTGGACGAGACGCCGTGGGCGCACCTGGACATCGCCGGCCCCGGTTTCGCCTCTTCGCCGCTGGGCTACATGGGCAAGGGAGCGACCGGGATGAGCACCCGCACCGTGCTGCAGGTCCTCGAGGGCCTCGCCTCCGGTCCCGCAGCGTGATACTCACCGCTTTCCACGCCGACTGATCCGGCCTGGCGGTCTTCTCGGTGCCGCCTGGTGGCCTAGCATGGGCCAC
>JAKDNE010000463.1 GCA_030451965.1 Brachybacterium sp.
TGGCCTCGGCCATCGAGCCGGCCTCGATGAGCTGGTCGAAGGAGACGATCTCGGCTTTGATGAACCCGCGCTCGAAGTCGGTGTGGATGACGCCGGCGGCCTGCGGGGCGGTCGCTCCCTTGGGGATGGTCCAGGCGCGGGATTCCTTGGGGCCGGCGGTGAGGTAGGTCTGCAGTCCCAGGGTGTCGAAGCCGACGCGGGCCAGCTGCGTGAGCCCGGACTCCTCCTGGCCGGTGGACTCGAGCATCTCGGCGGCTTCGTCCTCATCGAGCTCGATCAGCTCCGACTCGAACTTCGCATCCAGGAAGATCGCCTCGGCCGGGGCGACGAGGTTCCGCAGCGCCTGCTGGGAGGCGGTGTCCGCGAGACCCTCCTCGTCGGTGTTGAAGACGTAGATGAAAGGCTTGGCCGTCATCAGCTGCAGCTCGCGCAGTGCGGCCACGTCGATGCCCGCGCCTTCTGCACCTTGGTAGAGCGTTGTGCCGGTCTCCAGCAGAGCCTTCGCCTTGATGACGTTCGGCAGCACGGCGGGGTCGACCAGGCCGCGCTTGGTGTCCTTCTCCAGGCGCTGCATCGAGTTCTCGATGGTCTGGAGGTCGGCGAGGATCAGCTCGGTGGTGATCGTCTCCATGTCGTCGGACGGAGAGACCGAGCCCTCCACCCTCGTCACATCCGGGTCGGAGAAGGCGCGGGTGACCTGGCAGATCGCGTCGGCCTCACGGATGTTGGCGAGGAACTTGTTACCCAGACCCTCTCCCTCGCTGGCGCCCTTGACGATGCCGGCGATGTCCACGAAGGACACGGTCGCGGGCAGCAGCTTCTGGCTGCCGAACACGGTCGCGAGCTCCGCGAGCCGCGGGTCGGGCAGCGGTACCACGCCGACGTTGGGGTCGATCGTCGCGAACGGGTAGTTCGCAGCGAGGACCTCGGCGCGGGTCAGGGCGTTGAAGAGGGTGGACTTGCCGACGTTGGGCAGTCCCACGATTCCGATAGTAAGAGCCACGGGACGTGATTCTACGGGGCGCGGCCGCAGCAGCGGGCGCCGAGGGGGTGAGCCTCTGGTCTCACCCCTTCACAGCGTCGGGGAGCTGCGGCTGGTCGGTCGCCGGCTGGCAGAAGATCGGCAGCGGCTGGCACCCCAGCGATGAGCTCGAGAGCCTCGCCTCCCGCACCACGACCAGCAGGCGGGCATCCTCCGGCACCGTCGGCACCGTGCTGCGCGGGTCCTGGGCGGTGATCGCACCGAGAGTCCTGGCACTGGGACCGTGAGCGCTCACGCAGGAGTCGAGCTCGTCGAGATCCTCGACCACGAGCGCGGCCAGGTCGATGCTCGGCTGCGGCACGGGGACCCCGTCGTCGGCCGGGACCCGAGCCTCCCCGACCGGCACACACGGTGACTCCGCGGCGAGGAGGTACCCGGCATCTGCCTGCCAGGCCTGCTCCTCCTCCAGCAGGGATCCGGCCTGCTCGGCCGTGCTCTGCCCGCCTGCGGGCACCGCACGCACCTCGAGCTCGCGCAGCGAGCAGCCGTTGCGGTGGTCCGCGACGAACCACCCACGATCGGAGGGCTCCACGGAGCAGACGACGGTGCGCACGGTCCCCAGCGGAGCACCGAACTTCGCGTCGAGCACATCGGCATCCGCAGTGGCAAGCTGCGCGAACTCCTCGAGCATGAGCTCATATCCTTCGCTCGCCTCGTGCTGTGCGGTGCGCGGGAGCAGGACGAACACTCGCAGGAACATCACGCCCCAGACCAGAAGGGCCACCAGCAGCAGGGCGAGCACGACCTGCCCGATCCGTCGGCCGATCAGCCCTCGGCCGCTAGACCCGAAGAGCCGCCGTCCCGTCTCGCCGACCCCGTTCGACCCGGTCCGATCAGCCCCCGCCATACTCT
>JAKDNE010000087.1 GCA_030451965.1 Brachybacterium sp.
GGCGAGCCGGACCGGGGTGGGGTTCTCTGGGCGCAGGACACCGCGAGCAGGGCCAGAGCGAATCCGGTGGCCTGGAACGGGGTGAGAGTCTCACCGAGGACCAGCCATCCCAGCGCCGCGGCGACCAGCGGGGAGATCAGAGGCAGGAATGCCACGGCGCCAGCCGGCATCGCACCGACGCCACGGAACCAGAGGGTGTATGCCAAGGCGGCACCGACCAGGCCGAGCCAGGCGTAGCCGGCCAGGGCGAAGCCGTCGAGCAGCGGCGGGAGACCCTCGACCACGATGGCGAGCGGAACGATCACCAGCCCACCGGCGGTCAGCTGCCAGCCCGCATAGGCGACATGCCCGACGGGCCGCCCCCACCGCTTGCTCAACACAGTGCCCACCGCCATGCTCAGCGGTGCCGCGATCCCGGCGAGAACCCCGAGCGGGTTCAGCGCGACCCCGGGCGCCACGACCATCATCGCGACACCCACCACGGCCAGGACTCCCCAGACCAGCCGCCGCTGGGTGGGGCGCTCGGAGAGCAGGGGAACAGCCAGAGCCGCCACGACTAGAAGGCTGGCAGCGCCGAAGACCGCTGCGATCCCTCCGGGCAGTGCGTATGCGGCGAGGAACAGCAGCGGGAAGAACGCCCCGATGTTCAGCACGCCCAGCACCAGCGCCTTCCACCACCAGGTCCCGCTCGGCAGTTTCCGACTGATGGCCAGCAGCAGCAGACCGGCCGGCAGCGCCCTCAGCGCCCCTGACCACAGAGCATGGTCTTCGGGGAGGAGCAGGGTGGTGACCACGTAGGTCGTCCCCCACACCGCGGGGGCGAAGGCGGTGGAGAGGACCGGTGCCCGTCGCGAGACCGGAGCGGCGATCGAGGGAGGACTGTTCATGCCTTCTACTGTCTGCCCGCCAGCAGCTATGAGTCCAACACATGCTTGTCATGGCATCGATCGTGGATGACGATGGCTGCCATGGAGCTGCAACAAATGCGCTACGTCCTCGCGGTCGCGGAGACCCGCAATTTCACGCGAGCAGCGGAGCAGTGCTTCGTCGTCCAATCCGCGCTCAGCCATCAGGTGCGCAAGCTGGAGGAGGAGATCGGCACCGCCCTCTTCGCCCGATCCAGTCGCCGGGTGGAGGTCACGCCGGCCGGTGAGGCATTCCTGCCGTGGGCCCGGAGCAGCCTGGAGGCCGCTGCCCGCGCCGCCGCGGAGGCCACGGCGGCGGCCGGAGTGATCAGCGGTCCGCTGACCGTGGGCCTCATCCCCACCGTCACGGCGCTGGATGTGCCCGGAATGCTCCAACAGGTCCGGCAGGAGCATCCACAGGTGACGGTGAAGCTCCGTGTCGGCGCGAGCGATGAGCTGATCTCCGCGGTCCGTGAGGGCGAGATCGATCTGGCAGTCCTCGGGCTCCCCGAGGGCATCATCCCGGAGGGCGTCGATCACCGCGTGCTGGCCGACGAGGCCCTGGTCGCCGCGGTCCCCGAGACCCACCCCTACGCCGACCGCACGAGCATCGACCTGGCCGAGCTGGCCGAGGAGCCGTTCGCGGACTTCGCCGCCGGCAGCCCTGGTCGTGCACAGAGCGACCGGGCCTTCCGTGCCGCCGGCCTGGTGCGCAGAGTGCACTTCGAGGCCCCCACCGCCGAACTCATCGGAGCACTGGTCACCGCCGGCCTGGCCGTCGCTCTGCTGCCCGCACCGTTCACCCCTGCGCGCGGCGCTCGGACCCTCGCCGTCCACGGCGGCCCTCGCCGCACGGAGTTCCTGATCTGGAACAGCTTCCAGCCGAGTCCGGCGGCGTCGGCCGCACTCCGGCTCCTGCCTGCTCAGACCTCTCCGGCGGACGGTCCCCGAAGCTGACGATCACCGACGAACAGCTCGATCGCTAGCGAACAGACCTTCCCTCCCCACCCTCCATGCGTGCACATCATGCGACGCCGGTCTCTCGTCTGTCGGTGCTCGGTGGTGGACTGGTCCCGGACGTCACAGGAGCCGTCGCTGGGAGACCCTCATGACCATCACGCCATTGCCGGAGAGACCCGAAGGGCGCCTCGTCCGCCCGCGCCTCGACCGCCCGCAGGCCGAGGAGCTGGGCGGCCGGATCCAACAGCAGGCGGCGGTGATCGCCGAGGCCACCTGCGAGCTGCTGCTCATGGTCGCCGACTTCGACGAACGTGCCGGGGTGGGCTGGTTCGTCGGCCTCAAATCGACGGCCCACTGGCTGGCGTGGTCCTGCTCGATGACCCCAGGCACCGCCCGCGAGCACGTGCGAGTGGCGCGAGCACTCACGACGATGCCGCTGACCGTCGCAGAGTTCCGGACCGGGAGGCTGTCCTATTCCAAGGTTCGCGAGATCACCCGGGTGGCCGCCCGGGTCGAGGAGGCCCAGCTGGTGGAGATGGCCCGCGCCATGACCGCCTCCCAGCTCGCCCGGGTCATCTCCTCGTTCCGCGCCGTCGACGGCAGTCGTCTCGGTCAGGACGCCGTCCGTGAGGCACGGTGGCAGACCCGCGAGGACGGCATGGTGGAGATCCGTGCCGTGCTCCCCGCGGAGATGGGCGCCGAAGTGGTCACTGCACTGGACCTCGCACTGGATCGCGACGGCCACGACCCGTCGGGGAGCGAGGAGGATTCCGCGCTCCGACCCGCCTCCCCTCCGACCGGCGGGACAGATGCTCACGACGGCGCGGTCCGGCTCGTCACGGAAGCGGCGCAGACCACCGCGACGCCGACGCTGGAGCAGCGACGAGCCGATGCACTGCACGACCTCGCTCGGACCTACCTCGATGCCGAGCCCGATGACCGTTCCGGCGAGGATCGGCACCTGGTCGTCGTCCAGGTCAGCGCGGACTCGCTCACCGCTGGCGTTCCCGCGGGCACGCTCCACGCCGCTGGGCCTCCCACGGTCGGCGTTCCCGCGGGAACGTCCGAGCGCTGTGGGGTGGTCGGCCAGGGGCCGTTGGAGGTGCACACCGCCGAGCGCCTCGCCTGCACCGGAAAGGTCGCTCTGCTGATCACCGATGCCGGAGGCGAGGCCCTGCATCTGGGCCGGTCCCGCCGGCTCGCCTCACCCGCCCAGCGCCGTGCCCTGCGGCTGCGCGACGGCGTCTGCAGCTTCCCTGGTTGCCATCAGAGCCGTCATCTCGACGCTCACCACACCACCCCGTGGTCACAGGGCGGTGCGACGGACATCGAGGGATTGGCGCTGCTGTGTCGTCGTCACCATGTGATGGTCCACGAGGGCGGTCTCCGGCTCATCCCGGCCCACGACCGGGCCACGCCGTCCGACCCTCGCTACGAGGTCCTCGACGACTCCGGCCGTCCCGTGACGGCCCGCTGGCCGGCCCTGCTCGAACGCATGACCGTGCGCGGCCTCCCGGTCGTGCCGGGCGCCGAGGTCCTGTCCACGGCCTCCGCCTCCGGATCCTCCGATGACGGTCCTGGCCCCGTCGGCGAACGGCCCGACCGCATCGCCGCGACCACCGGCGGAGCCGGCTTCCGAATCGCCGACTGTGTGGACGCGCTCTGCCGAGCAGTGGTGGAGCGGGCTGCCTGATCCTCGAGCGGTCGATCACCACGCCATGGCCGCTGACGCCGCGGGGCACGTTCTCACCGTCGTGCGAAACGCCTCCACATCACGGTTGGAGAACACTTCTCTGGATATGCATCGAATAATTGACTCCCCAGACCACGCGCCATAGCGTCACCAGCACGCGCATTTCACTATCTTGCGTGTCAATGACGACTCCGGATACGAAACTGGCTCCCCAGGAAGGCTCTCCGTGAACCTGATCAAGCGATTCAAGACCATTGCCGCAGTGTCGACGACACTTCTGCTGGCAGGCACTCTGGCCGCCTGCGGCGGCTCAGCCGAGCAGAGCAGCGACGGCGGCCTGCAGGATTCCTACGTCGTCGCCACCGACACCTCGTTCGTGCCCTTCGAGTTCAAGGAGGACGGCGAGTACGTCGGTTTCGACATCGACGTCGTCAACGAGATCGCAGACCGGGCAGGATTCGAGATCGAGCTGGAGACCACCAACTTCGACGGGATCATCCCCGGTCTGCAGACCGGGACCTTCGACATCGCGATCGCCGGCATCACGATCACCGACGAACGTGCTGAGGTCGTGGACTTCACCAGCCCGTACTACAAGTCCGGCCTGCGCATCGGCGTCCCGACCGACGACACCAGCATCACCAGCGTCGACGACCTCGAGGGTCTGACCATCGCCACCCGGCTCGGGTCCACCAGCGCCGACTACATCGAGAACAACATCGAGGGCGCGACGGCGAACACCTACGAGCAGCTCGACCAGGCGTACCTGTCGGTCGAGGGCGGCGGTTCGGACGCGGTGCTGTACGACGCCCCGAACGTGGAGTACTACATCCAGACCACCGGCGGCGACAGCCTGAAGATCGTCGGTGAGCTGCTCGAGGCCCAGGACTACGGCCTCGCCGTCTCCCAGGGGAACGAAGAGCTGCTCACGGCGATGAACGAGGCGCTCGCAGAGATGATCGACGACGGCACCTACGCCGAGATCTACCAGGAGTGGTTCGGCAGTGAGCCGGAGTGGCTGGACCAGCTGGCCGAGTCTCAGGTCGGTTGATCCTCAACAGATGAATCTGCACATGAACGGGTGGGCCGAGGCGTCGGCCCACCCGAAGGCGAAGGTGAGTGCCGTATGAGGACTCTGCTGAACTTCAACTGGGTCGGCGTCCTCGATTTCCTGCCCCAGCTCGGCGTGGGCATGCTGTTCACGTTGCTGATCTCGGTCGTCGGGCTTCTGATCGGGTTCGTGCTGGGCGCGATCTTCGGGCTCGCGCGACTGAGCCGGTTCACGCTGATCAACTGGATCGCCACCGCGTACATCGAAGTGGTGCGCGGGACCCCGCTGCTGGTGCAGGCGATCTGGTTGTTCTTCGCACTGCCCCTGATCATCCAGTACACGCTGCCGTCCGTGCTCGCCGGCATCATCGTGATCGGCGTCAACTCCGGCGCCTACATCGCCGAGATCGTCCGCGGTGCCGTCCAGTCCATCGACAAGGGGCAGATGGAGGCGGGCCGATCCCTCGGGATGAACCACCACATCACCATGCTCAAGGTGATCTGGCCACAGGCGTTCAAGCGGATGATCCCGCCCCTGGGCAACCAGTTCATCATCAGCATCAAGGACACCTCCCTGCTGTCGGTGATCCTCGTGCCCGAACTGCTGTTCCAGGCCCGGACCATCGCCTCGAACCACTTCAATGCGGTGGAGATCTACACGGCCGTGGCCATCTGCTACCTGGCGATCACATTGACCCTGTCCGGCGTGCTGCGCCTGACCGAGAAGCGTCTGGAGCTCCAGGCATGATCATCGACATCAAAGACCTGCACAAGTCGTTCGGCACGAACGAGGTCCTCACGTCCATCGACCTGTCCGTCGACGACGGTGAAGTGGTCTGCGTGATCGGCCCGTCCGGGTCGGGCAAGAGCACGCTGCTGCGCTGCATGAATCGGCTGGAGGAGGCCACCAGCGGAGAAGTGGTCGTGGACGGTCACCGGCTGACCGACCCCAAGGTCAAGATCGACACCATGCGTGCCGAGATCGGCATGGTGTTCCAGCAGTTCAACCTCTTCCCGCACAAGACCGTGATCGAGAACATCATGCTCGCCCCGCAGATGGTGCGCCGTCTGGGCGCGGAGAAGGCGCGCGAGCGAGGCCGGGCCCTGCTCCGCAAGGTCGGCCTGTCGGACAAGGAGCTGGAGTACCCGAGCCGGCTCTCCGGCGGCCAGCAGCAGCGCGTGGCGATCGCCCGAGCGCTCGCGATGGAACCGAAGATCATGCTGTTCGACGAGCCGACCTCCGCCCTCGACCCGGAGCTGGTCGGCGAGGTGCTCGCGGTGATGAAGGATCTCGCCCTGGAGGGCATGACCATGGTGGTGGTCACCCACGAGATGGGCTTCGCCCGCGAGGTCGGCGATCGGCTGATCTTCATGGACGAGGGCAGGATCGTGGAGGAAGGGATACCGGGCGACGTCTTCGACCACCCGCAGGAGACGCGCACGCAGGCGTTCCTGGACAAGATCCTCTGAGGCACCACCCGCAGCGGAAGCACACCTCAAGACATGTGTGGAGAATCTTCGCCGAATCTTGTGCTGATCCTCGACGGTTCCCGGCGATCGACGTGAGGGCGCCGTTGTGAAATGGAGCCGACAAGAGAACGTGGCCGGGCCCGGTACGCCCGGCGGAACGATTCCTGGTCCGTCCGCCCGCCGCCTCGCGCCGAGGCAGAACTCGGCACTGCCGCCAGAAGGACACCACACATAGCCAGCCTCACCCCACCGCCACGGCATCCGCACAGGACCGGCCTCAGTGCCGTCATCTCCTGGCCCGCCCCGCCCAGTCGGGCCTCTGAAGAACCCATGAACTGGCCGGCCGAAGAGCTCATGACCTCGGCCGAGCTCTCGGATCCCGATGGCGACGCGCTCACGATCACCTCGGACCACGCCGGCACCTGGATCACCTGCAGCAGCGGCGGCGACGAAGTCACGGTCGGCCCATTCCCGATGGGTGATCTGAGAGCCGCGCTGGCGGAGGAGCGTCTCGCGCCGGCGAGGTCCCGTGCGGTGCGCGTCGCACGATGAGGTGTGCGAGAACCGGACCGACGAGTTCCACCGCCCGCACGCCGAGGACTGCTCCGTGATGCCGAACTCCTGGGACGTGAGCTGCACCCGGTCTCCGCGTCGTCGCGCATGACGGCAGGCTCGCCCAGCAGCCAGTCGTCGTCCTCCCGGACTCGCATCGTCTCGTCCATGCGAAGGCCGATCAGCTCGACCGCTGCACCGCCCGCAGCTCCTTCTTCAGCTCCTGCACCTCGTCGCGCAGGCGGCCGGCGACCTCGAACTGGAGGGTTTCGGCGGCCTGGTGCATCTGCGCGGTCATCTCGTCGATCATGCCGGTCAGCGCGCCCACCGGATCATCCCCGAGATCCACGCTGCGGCCCTTGACCGCATCGACCGCGTTGGAGCGTGCTCGGTCCCTGGCCACGCGCTCCTTACCGGAGCGGTACTCGGTGGCCATCAGGGTGTCGGTGTCGATGTCCTCGCGGGCGAGCATGTCGGTGACATCCGCGATCCGCTTGCGCAGCGGGGTGGGGTCGATGCCGTTCTCGGTGTTGAAGGTGATCTGCTTGTCGCGGCGACGGTTGGTCTCGTCGATCGCGGACTGCATCGAGTCGGTGATCCGGTCGGCATACATGTGCACCTGGCCGGAGACGTTGCGCGCCGCACGACCGATGGTCTGGATGAGCGAGGTGCGCGAGCGCAGGAAGCCCTCCTTGTCCGCATCGAGGATCGCCACCAGCGACACCTCGGGCAGATCCAGGCCCTCACGCAGCAGGTTGATGCCCACCAGCACGTCGAACTCCCCCAGCCGCAGGGAGCGCAGGAGTTCGATGCGGCGCAGGGTGTCGACGTCCGAGTGCAGGTACTGCACCCGCACCCCGTTCTCCAGCAGGAAGTCGGTGAGGTCCTCGGCCATGCGTTTGGTCAGCGTGGTGACCAGCACCCGCTCGTCGCGCTGGACCCGCTTCTCGATCTCCTCGCGCAGATCGTCGATCTGCCCCGTGACGGGCTTGACGATGACCTCGGGGTCCACCAGGCCCGTCGGCCGGATGATCTGCTCGACCACGCCGTCCGACTTCCCGAGCTCGTAGGCCGCCGGGGTCGCGGAGAGGTAGACCGTCTGCCCGGTGCGCTCGGTGAACTCGGAGAAGGTCAGCGGGCGGTTGTCCAGCGCCGAGGGCAGGCGGAACCCGAAGTCCACCAGGGTGCGCTTGCGGGAGCGGTCCCCCTCATACATCGCGCCGATCTGCGGGACGGTCGCGTGGGACTCGTCGATGACCAGCAGGAAGTCTTCGGGGAAGTAGTCCATGAGCGTGTTCGGCGCGGTGCCGGGGTCGCGCCCGTCGAGGTGGCGGGAGTAGTTCTCCACCCCGTTGGTCGAACCCATCTGCCGCAGCATCTCGAGATCATGCGTGGTGCGCATCCGCAGCCGCTGCGCCTCGAGCAGCTTGTTCTGGTGCTCGAGCTCTTCGAGCCGCTCCGCGAGCTCGATCTCGATGGTGCCGATCGCACGGGCGAGCCGCTCGGGGCCGGCCACGTAGTGGGAGGCCGGGAAGATGTGGATGTGCTCCTCCTGCCGGATCACCTCCCCCGTCATCGGATGCAGGGTGTAGAGCGCATCGATCTCGTCGCCGAAGAACTCGATCCGGATCGCGAGCTCCTCGTACATCGGGATGATCTCCACGGTGTCGCCGCGCACCCGGAAGGTGCCGCGCTCGAAGGCCACGTCGTTGCGGTCGTACTGCATGTCCACGAAGCGGGTGAGCAGCTCGTCCCGGTCCAGTTCCTGACCCACTTCGAGCTGGACCATCCGGTCCACGTACTCCTGCGGCGTACCGAGGCCGTAGATGCAGGAGACAGAGGAGACCACGACCACGTCCCGGCGGGTCAGCAGCGAGTTGGTGGCGCTGTGGCGCAGCCGCTCCACCTCGGCGTTGATCGAGGAGTCCTTCTCGATGTAGGTATCCGACTGCGGGACGTACGCCTCGGGCTGGTAGTAGTCGTAGTAGGAGACGAAGTACTCCACCGCGTTGTGCGGCAGCAGCTCCCGGAACTCGCTGGCGAGCTGGGCGGCGAGGGTCTTGTTGTGCGCCATGATCAGCGTGGGGCGCTGCACCTGCTCGATCAGCCAGGCCGTGGTCGCGGACTTGCCGGTGCCGGTCGCTCCCAGCAGCACCACGTCCTGCTCCCCGTCGTTGATCCGACGGGAGAGATCGGCGATGGCGGTCGGCTGATCGCCCGAGGGCGTGTACTCGGAGACGACCTCGAAGGGGTGCTCGGCGCGGACCAGATCGGTGATGGGACGCATGCCTCGAGCCTACGACCCACGGCCGACGGGCGACACAGCCGCTCACCGCCCTCAGCGCAGGGCGGAATCCTCGTGGCCGACGAGCACCGCCTCGAGAGCGTGCAGGGCGCGGGCGGCGAGCGTCTCCCGATCGGCGGTGTTCAGCACCAGACGGTCGGCGCGGCGGATCCGCTCGAGATCAGTGACCTGCGCGGCCATGATCGACTCGACGTAGGCGCGGTCCTTGCCGCGGTCCCGGATCACGCGGGCGATGCGGTCCTCGCGTCGGGCGAGCACGGCGACGACCGCGCGGTAGCTGCTCTCCTGCTCCTTCTCGAGCAGCAGCGGGCTGTCGTGGACGATCACCCGCTCCCCCGCCTGCGCCGCCGTCTCCTCCTCCCGAGCGACCGTGACGTCGACCCGGGTCAGGACGATGCGTTCGAGAGCGGTCCGAGCCGTCGCGTCCGCGAACACCAGCCGCGCCAGCGCCGCGCGGTCGATGGTGCCGGCTGCGCTGCGGAACTCCTCGCCGAAGCGGGCGACCGCCTCCTCGACCCCGTCCCCGGGCACATCCAGCACCCTGCGGGAATGGGCATCCAGGTCGATCACCCGGTGCCCGGCGCGGCGCCAGACCTCGGCGACGGCGGATTTGCCGGAGCCGATACCGCCGGTGAGACCGAGGCGCAGCGGACAGGTGGTGGCAGGCATGAGGCGATGGTACGGCCGTAAGAGCGGTCACGCGACGGTTCCCGCTGGTGACGCCGGGGTCGTACCGTATCGGCGTGGACCCTCTCGAACTGCTGATCACCAACGACGTGCTGCGCATCATGGACCTGTTGGGCGTGTTCGTGATGGGGGTCGCCGCCGGCGCGCTGGCCTCCCGGCTGAACTTCGATGCGGTCGGCTTCGCGATCATCGGCATCTCCGCTGGTCTCGGCGGTGGTCTGGTGCGTGACCTGATCCTCGACTTCGGCGTGCCGGCGGCGTTCACCGGGCCCTGGTACCTGGCCTGCGCCCTCTCGGGAGCCGCCTTCTCGTTCTTCGTCGCCACGGAAGGTGCCTGGTGGCGACACCTGGTGACGGTCCTGGACATCGCCGCGATGGGGCTGTGGGCCGCGACCGGCACCGCGAAGTCCCTCGGCTACGGGCTCGACGTGCTGCCCGCGATCCTGCTCGGGGTGACCAGCGCCGTGGGCGGCGGTGTCATCCGCGACGTCCTGGTGGGCCGCGTCCCGGCGATCTTCGGCGGCGGGCCGCTGTACGCCACGGGCGCCCTGCTCACAGCCGTCCTGACCTGGCTCGTCGTG
>JAKDNE010000088.1 GCA_030451965.1 Brachybacterium sp.
TGCCCGCACCGGCAGCTCGCAGCTCCAGATACTGCTCCACCCCGCCCGGCACGTGCCGGACCTTGCCATCGAGCACCGCGTACTGGATGTCGGTGACGCGCTCCAGCAGGTAACGGTCGTGGGAGACCACCAGCAGCGGACCGGGCCAGGTGTCCAGCAGGTCCTCCATCGCCGCGAGCATGTCCGTGTCCATGTCGTTCGTCGGCTCGTCGAGCACCAGCACATTGGGCTCGTCCAGCAGGGTCAGCAGCAGATCCAGCCGTCGCTGCTGCCCACCGGACAGCGCGCCCACCTTCACCTTCTGGTGTGCAGCGGTGAAACCGAGCCGCTCGAGCAGCTGTCCGGGCGTGACCTCGTCCTTCCCCGAACGGAACGTGGTGCGGTACCTGCCCACCACATCGCTGACCCGCGACTCCAGATGCTCCTGCAGGCCCTCCAGCTGCTGGGTCACCTGCCGCACGGTCACGGTCTTGCCCTTCTTGATCCGACCGGCCTGCGGCTCCAGCTCCCCGGTGATCAGGGCCAGCAGCGTCGACTTGCCCGAGCCGTTGGGGCCCAGCACTCCGATGCGGTCCGCGGGGCCGATGTGCACGGTGACGTCGCGCAGCACGGTCACGTCCCCGTAGCCGGCATCGACGTCGAGCACATCGATCACGTCCCGGCCCAGGCGCGAGGTCGCCAGCTGCGTCAGCGCGACCGCGTCGCGGATCGGCGGCTCGTCGGAGATCAACTCGTTGGCCGCATCGATGCGGAACTTCGGCTTCGACGTCCGCGCCGGTGCACCGCGTCGCAGCCAGGCCAGTTCCTTGCGCATCAGGTTCTGCCGCTTCGACTCGATCGCCGCGGCCTGTCGGTCCCGCTCGACCCGCTGCAGCACATAGGCCGCGTAGCCGCCCTCGAACGGGTCGACGACACCGTCGTGCACCTCCCACATCCGGGTGCAGACCGCGTCCAGGAACCAGCGGTCGTGGGTGATGACCACGAGTCCGCCGTCCTTCGGGCTCCAACGGCGGCGCAGATGCTCCGCGAGCCAGGAGATGCCCTCGACGTCGAGGTGGTTCGTCGGTTCGTCCAGCAGCAGCACCTCCCAGTCGCCCACCAGCAGCTCCGCCAGGTGCACGCGGCGCAGCTGCCCACCGGAGAGCGAGGTGAGCGGCGCCTCGAGAGCTATGCCCTCCAGCAGCCCGGAGAGCACATCGCGGATCCGCGGGTCCGAGGCCCACTCGAACTCGGGTCGGTCGCCGACCACGCGGTGCCGGACGGTGGTGTCGGCGGTCGCCTCGTCCTGCTGGCTGAGCACCCCGACCTGCACCCCGCCGCGCACGGTGACGCGGCCCTCGTCGGGCGTGCTGAGGCGTGCGAGCAGGCGGAGCAGCGTCGACTTGCCGTCACCGTTGCGTCCCACCACGCCGATGCGGTCGCCCGCGTCGATGCCGACGGTGATGTCGTCCAGCAGCACGCGGTCGGGCAGTGCGACGTGCAGGGACTGGGTGCCGAGCAGATGAGCCATACGGAGAGGTCCTCGGGGAAGTGCGGAAGGTACGGGTGGACGGGCCGGCGGTTCTCACCGCCGCAGCTCACCGCTGGGGAGGGTCGTCCGCCTCGAAGGTCAGCAGCAGGGAGCGCAGGGTGTCGGCGAGTGCGGAGCGCCCATCGGGGGCCAGCGGATCGAGCAGCTCCTGCTCGGCCTCCAGCAGCTTCTCCATCGCCGCATCGACCCGGGCGACGCCGTCGCGTCGCAGACGCACCTCGACCGCCCGGCCGTCGTGCGGGCTGCGGTTCTTGCTCACCAGGCCCCGGGCGACCAGCTTGTCGATCCGGGTGGTCATGGTGCCGCTGGTCACCAGGGTCTCGTGCATCAGCGCGCCGGGGGAGAGAGCGTCCTCACCGCTGCGCCGCAGTGCCGAGAGCATGTCGAACTCCCACCCCTCGAGGCCGGCATCGGTGAAGGCCCCTCGCCGGGCGACCTCGAGATACCTCGACAGCCGGGAGATGCGGGAGAACACCGCCAGCGGTGCGACGTCCAGATCGGTGCGTGCCGTGCGCCAGCCCTCGACGATGCGGTCGACCTCGTCGTGGCGCGGTGCGGCGGCGTCTGGCGTGGTGGGCATGGATCGAGTCTAGGGGCCTGCCCGCCGCTGGTCGCCGTCAGCCGCCGTCGCTCTCGCGCAGTGACGGCTTCTTCTGCAGGGCGCTGAGCCCGTACCAGGAGAGGTTCACCATGCGGGCGGCGACGATCTCCTTCGACGGCCTGCGCGTCTCCAGCCACCACTGACCGGTGTACGCCACCATCCCGACGAGCATCTGGGCGTACAGGGTGGCGTCGCGCGGCGGATAGCGGTGCAGTCGCAGCTGAGTGGCGAGGATCTCCTCGACGCGCTGTGCGACGTCGGTCAGGAGCGAGGAGAACGTGCCGACGGCATGGCTGACGGGGGAGTCGCGCACCAGGATCCGGAAGCCGTCCTCGTTCTCGTCGATGTAGGAGAGGAAGGCGAGCGCCGCCCGCTCCATCAGCACCCGGGGATGCGAGCGCTGATCCTCCAGGGAGTTCTCCAGGTCGCTGAGCAGGGTGGAGACCTCGCGGTCCACGACCACCGCGTACAGCCCCTCCTTGCCGCCGAAGTGTTCGTACACGATCGGCTTGGAGACCTTCGCCCGTGCGGCGATCTCCTCGACAGTGGTCATGTCGAAGCCCTTCTCGGCGAACACGCTCCGGCCCACCGAGACCAGCTGCTCGCGGCGCTCCTTGCCGGACATTCGCGTCGGCCGGACGCGAGAGGCTTCCTTCTCCACCATGGCGGGAGTCTCCCACACCGGTGACCCGACGGTCGGCGACGGCGAGCGGCGGCACGGCACGGCTGCCGAGCCCGGCACGCCCACGGGCGCTCCGGCCTGGAGAACGCGCCCGATGACCGGCGGTCGGACGGTAGGATCGGGCCGCGCCCGCAGCGCCGCCCACGCCCCTTCAGCGCCCGGAGGGACCGACCGGACGGCAGCCCGATGGACGCGATCCGCCATGGTGTAATCGGCAACACCTCAGATTTTGGTTCTGAAATTTCAGGTTCGAGTCCTGATGGCGGAACGCCCGTCGCCCTCGTGGCGATGTCGCAGGACGACCGCGGCGACGCCGCGTGCCCCATCCGTCGAAGACCTCGAGGAGCCGCAGACGTGGGAATCGAAGAGACCACTGCCCCCGCCGCCGTGATCGTTCTGGCCGCCGGTGCCGGGACCCGGATGAAGTCTCGGAGGCCGAAGGTCCTCCACGAGATCGGGGGCAGATCCCTCCTCGTGCACGCCGTCACCGCCGCCGAGGGCACCGGCCCCGCCGAGCTGGTGGTCGTGCTGCGCCACGAGCGGGACCGCGTCGCCGAGCATCTCGCCGAGCACGCCTCCGAGGTCACCGTCGCCGATCAGGACGAGATCCCGGGCACCGGGCGCGCCGTCCAGTGCGGTCTCGAGCGGGTCACCGCGAGCGAAGGCACCGTCCTGGTCACCTACGGCGACGTGCCGCTGCTGGACCCGGCCACCCTGCGTGAACTGGTCTCCTCCCACGAGGGAGCCGGGGCCGCCGTCACCGTGCTCAGCGCTCGCGTCCCCGACCCCACCGGCTACGGGCGCATCCTGCGCAGTGAGGACGGCGCCGAGGTGCTCGGGATCGTCGAGCACAAGGATGCTGACGATGCCCAGCGCGAGATCGACGAGATCAACTCCGGCATCTATGCCTTCGACCTCGCGGTGCTGCGCGACGCGCTCGGACGCATCGGCACCGACAACGCCCAGGGCGAGATGTACCTCACCGACATCCTGGCGATCGCCCGAGCCGACGGCCGCTCCGTGCGGGCCGTGGTCACCGCGGACGTGATGATGGTCGAGGGCGTCAACGACCGGGTCCAGCTCGCACAGCTCGGCGCCGAGATGAACCGTCGCACCCTCGAGCGCCACATGCGCGCCGGCGTGACGATCCTCGACCCCGCCACCACCTGGGTCGATGCCGACGTCACCATCGCGCAGGACGCCGTGATCCTCCCCGGGGTCCAGCTGCACGGCGCCACTGACATCGGCGAGGAGGCCGTGATCGGCCCCGACTCGACTCTGCGTGACACGGAGGTGGGCGCCGGTGCCGAGGTGATCCGCTCCCATGCGCTGCTGGCCGTCGTCGGAGCCGGCGCCACCGTCGGGCCCTTCTCCCACCTCCGTGCCGGCACGGATCTCGGCGCCCACGGCAAGATCGGGGGCTTCGTCGAGACCAAGAACGCGAAGATCGGTGAGAGCGCGAAGATTCCGCACCTCAGCTACGTCGGCGACGCCGAGATCGGCGAAGGCACCAATATCGGTGCCGGCACGATCGTCGCGAACTACGACGGGGTGGACAAGCACCGCACCACCGTCGGCCGCCAGGTGCGGGTAGGCGCCGACAACGTGCTGGTGGCGCCGATCACGATCGGTGACGGTGCGGCGACCGGGGCCGGCACCACGGTCCGCAAGGACGTCCCCGCGGGGGCGCTGGGCGTCAGCGCCGTCTCGCAGCGGAACATGGAAGGATGGACCCTGCGACGCCGTGCGGGGACCGCAGCCGAGGCTGCGGCACGCGCGGCCCTCGGCACCGACGAAGGGTCCGCTGCCAGGACGCCTGCAGATACTGCCGCCGACGAGCACAAGGAGCACAAGCAGCGATGAGCGGAATCGTCACCACCGGGGAGAAGCGACTGGTCCTCGCGTCCGGACGGGCTCACCCGGTCCTCGCACAGGAGGTCGCCGACGAGCTCGGCGTCGAGATCCTGCCGATGGACGCCTGGGACTTCGCCAACGGCGAGATCTACGTGCGCTACGGAGAGTCGGTGCGCGGCACCGACGTCTTCGTGCTGCAGTCCCACCCCGCTCCGATCAACACCTGGGTGATGGAGCACCTCATCATGATCGACGCGCTCAAGCGGGCGTCGGCGAAGCGGATCACTGCGATCGCGCCGAGCTTCCCGTACGCGCGCCAGGACAAGAAGCATCGCGGCCGCGAGCCGATCTCGGCGCGGCTGATGGCGGACATGTACGAGACCGCGGGCGTGGATCGCGTGATCTCCGTGGACCTCCACGCACCGCAGGTCCAGGGCTACTTCGAGCGGCCCGTCGACCACCTGATGGCGCTGCCGATCCTCGCCGAGTACATCCAGGGCAAGTACGGCGAGGAGGACCTCGCCGTCGTCTCCCCGGATGCGGGCCGCATCCGGGTCGCGGAGCAGTGGGCCAAGAAGCTCGGCGGCGTGAACCTCGCCTTCGTCCACAAGTCCCGCGACCCCAAGCGGCCGAACCAGGCCGTGGCCAAGCGCGTGATCGGTGACATCGAGGGCAAGACCTGCATCCTGGTCGACGACATGATCGACACCGCGGGCACCATCGTGCAGGCGGCGGACGCCCTGGTCGCCAACGGTGCGGACTCGGTGGTCATCGCGACCACGCACCCGATCCTCTCCGACCCCGCCACCGAGCGGCTGAAGGCCAGCTCGGTCCGCGAGGTGGTGTGCACCAACACCCTGCCGGTGCCGCCGGAGAAGGAGTTCGATCGGCTCACCCAGCTCTCGATCGCCCCGCTGCTCGCACGGGCGATCCGTGCGGTCTTCGACGACGGCTCGGTCACCAGCATCTTCGACGGTGAGGTCTGAGCGACGTACTGCGAGGGACGAGCGGTAGGAGCGCAGACGGTGGAGTGAGGTCTGAGCGACGTACTGCGAGGGACGAGCGGTAGGAGCGCAGACGGTGGAGTGCGGTCTGAGCAGCGCTCACCACGCGCCGCGCGGTGCTCCTCACGTCGCCTCCGTCCGCACGGCGCACCCGTGCTAGTCTCACCAGGTCACTTCGGCGAGGGAGCGGGCAGCAGCCCCTCCGTGATCGACGCGGTGCGGAAATCCGGGAGCGTGTTCTCCCTGTGCCCCGTGGCGTCGCTCATCGTCGAGCCACCCCCTCCACGAGGAGCACTCCCATGGCTGAGAAGCTGAACGTCGAACTGCGCGAGAACTTCGGCAAGGGCGCATCGCGCCGCCTGCGCGCCGAGAGCCGCATCCCCGCCGTCCTGTACGGACACGGCGAGGACCCCGTCCACCTCTCCCTGCCCGGGCACGACACCGCCCTGGCGGCCCGTAACCCCAACGCGCTGCTCGAGCTCTCCCTCCCGGATGGCAGCAAGAACCTCGCGCTCATCAAGGAGATCCAGCGTCACCCGCTGAAGCGCTCCCTGAACCACCTCGACCTGATCACCGTCCGCAAGGGCGAGAAGGTCGAGGTCGAGATCCCGGTCATCCTCACCGGCGAGCCCGTCGCCCCGGCCGCGGCCTTCGTCGAGCTGCAGACCCTGACCCTCCTGGTCGATGCGCTGAGCGTGCCGGAGCAGGTCGAGATCGATGTCGAGGACACCGAGGACGGTTTCCAGGTCTTCGCCGGCGACGTCACCGTGCCCGAGGGCAGCGAGCTGGTCTCCGATGTCGAGCTGCTGGTCGCCAGCGTCGCCCTGCCGCGCGTCGAGGAGACCGAGGACGAGGAGTCCGAGGAGGCCACCGAGGTCGCCGAGGAGCCCGCCGAGGAGGAGTGACCTCGAGGGAGCAGGTGGGGCGGAGGCACCGCCCCGATCCCGCTCCGTTGCTCACACCCCAGGTACCGGGGCGTCGCGCTCAGCGCGGCGCCCCGGTACTGTATCCGGGGTCGTGCGCCCTGACTCGTCACGGGACCGCCCAGCCTCGAGCAGGATCGGCGGGCGGCGACGACCGTGATCAGTCCGTGCCGACAGCAGCATCGGCCGGCATCGAGGCAGCAGCGAGGAGCAGCCCATGACCGTCAGCGCACGCCGGCCCGGTCCCTACCTGGTGGTGGGTCTGGGCAATCCCGGCCCGAAGTACGCCGCGACCCGGCACAACATCGGGCAGATGGTCCTGGATCACATCGCAGCGTCCGCCGGAGGTCGCTTCGCCGCAGCCCGCCGTGCCCAGGCCGTCGTGCTCGAGGGACGGCTCGGCCTCCCCGGGGCCGATGCGCGCGTCATCCTTGCCAAGACCACCACCTTCATGAATGTCTCCGGAGGGCCCGTCAAGGCGCTGGCCGCCTACTACGACATCCCGCCGGAGCGGATCGTGGCCGTGCACGACGAGGTGGACATCCCCTTCGACGCCGTGCGGCTCAAGCTCGGTGGTGGAGAGGGCGGCCACAACGGCCTGCGCGACATCACCAAGGCATTGGGCACGAAGGACTACCTGCGAGTGCGGGTGGGCGTCGGCCGCCCGGCCGGTGGCCGCGACACCGCAGATCATGTGCTGGCCCCCTTCAGCACCACCGAGCGCAGGAACCTGGAGCTGCTCGTCTCCGATGCGGCCGACGCCGTCGAGTCCGTGATCCTCGAGGGGCTCACCGCCGCTCAGCAGCGCTTCCACTCCCGAGAGGTCCGATGACCACGCAGACCGCCATCTCCGCCCTGACGACCGAGCAGCCTCCGCTGCGCCCGCTGCTGGATCAGCTGGCCGGCGGCAGCGACCTCACCGCGGTCCGTGCCCTGGTCGAGGAGGGCACCCAGAGCGGTGAGGGCGGCAGCATCGTCGCCGCCACCGGTCTGTTCCCCTTCCTGGTGGCGGATCTCGCCCGCCAGGCCACCGCCGAGCAGCCATTGGTCATCGTCACCCCGACCACCCGTGCCGCCGAGGATCTGCGGGCGGCGCTGGCGGCACTGGTGGGCACCGCGCACCTGGTCGAGCTGCCGGCCTGGGAGACGCTGCCCCATGAGCGGCTCTCCCCGCGCGCCGATACCGTCGCCAAGCGGCTGTCGACCCTGCGCCGCATCGCGCATCCCGAGACCGAGGATCCGGCGCATGTGGTGCTGATGCCCGTGCGCTCCCTCCTGCAGCCGATCGCGAAGGGTCTGGGGGATCTGCGCCCGGTGCGCGCGGCGGTGGGGGACACCTACGCCCTCGAGGACATCGAGCGCGACCTCGTCGACGCCGCCTACGCGCGGGTGGACATGGTCGAGAAGCGGGGCGAATTCGCAGTGCGCGGCGGCATCCTCGATGTCTTCCCGCCCACCGAGCCGCATCCGGTGCGCGTGGACCTCTTCGGCGACGAGATCGACGACGTCCGCTACTTCTCGGTCGCCGACCAGCGGTCCTTGGACCCGGCCCCGCGCGGTCTCGACGCCCCGCCCTGCCGCGAGATCCTGCTGACCCCCACCGTGCGGGAGCGCGCCCGCGCCCGCGCCGAGGAGCTGCCCGGCGTGCGGGACCTGCTGCTGCGGATCGCCGACGGCATCGCCGCCGATGGCATGGAATCCCTCAGCCCCGTGCTGGTCGGTGAGATGGAGCAGGTGGCCGACGCACTGCCCTCCGGCGCCCGCTTCCTCGTCCTGGACCCCGAGAAGGCGCGTGCCCGGGCCGACGAGCTGGTCGCCACCACCGAGGAGTTCCTCGCCGCGGCCTGGTCCAGTGCCGCCGCCGGCGGCGGACTGCCGATCGACGTGGGCGCTGCGAGCTTCGTCCCGCTGTCCGAGGCGAAGGGGCATGCCCGCGAGGGCGGTCGCCCCTGGTTCAGCTTGGCCGCCTTCGGCCTGGACACCGACGTCGACCTCACGACCGCCTCGTCGACGCATCCCGGCTATTCCGGCAAGCCCGGCGATGCGGCGAAGGATCTCGAGCAGCGCCGCACCGAAGGCTGGTCCGTGGTCGCCACCATGGTCGGGCCCGGCGGCGCGCGCCACGTCGCCGAGAACCTCCGCTCCGAGGGACTGCCCGCCGTCTTCACCGCCGAGATCGAGGGGCCCGTCGCACCCGGCGAGGCCGTGGTCACCGTCGGCCCCTTCGTCGAGGGCCTGGTCGATACGGACCTCAAGCTGATCCTCGCCGCCGAGCGGGACCTCACCGGCAAGTCCGGGGCGCGACGCGGCGAGGAGCGGAAGATGCCCTCGCGGCGCCGCAACGTCGTCGACCCCCTCCAGCTGCGCCCCGGGGACCATGTCGTCCACGCCCACCACGGTGTCGGCCGCTTCGTGGAGATGACCAGCCGCGCCGTGGGCGTCGGCGCCAAGCGCACCACCCGCGAGTACCTGGTCATCGAGTACGCGCCCTCGAAGAAGGGACAGCCCGGAGACCGCCTCTACGTCCCCAGCGACCAGCTCGATCAGGTCACCAAGTACGTCGGCGGCGAGGAGCCGAGCGTCAACCGCATGGGCGGCGCCGACTGGGCGAAGACGAAGTCCAAGGCGCGCAAGGCGATCCGCGAGATCGCCGACGAGCTGGTGCGGCTGTACTCCGCCCGGCAGTCCGCGCCCGGCCACGCCTTCGGCCCGGACACCCCGTGGCAGCGGGAGCTCGAGGACTCCTTCGAGTTCGTCGAGACCCCCGACCAGCTCTCCAGCATCGAGGCCGTCAAGGCGGACATGGAGAAGTCCGTCCCCATGGATCGGCTGATCCTCGGAGACGTCGGCTACGGCAAGACCGAGATCGCGGTGCGGGCCGCGTTCAAGGCCGTCCAGGACGGGAAGCAGGTCGCCGTGCTCGCCCCCACGACCCTGCTCGCGCAGCCGCCCCTGGCCACCTTCGCCGCGCGCTACACCGGCTTCCCCATCACCGTGCGCGGGCTCTCCCGCTTCCAGAACCCCGCCGACTCGACGGCCACCATCGAGGGATTGGCCGACGGCGGCGTCGACGTGGTGATCGGAACCCACCGCCTGCTCACCGGCAACGTGCGCTTCAAGGACCTGGGTCTGCTGATCATCGACGAGGAGCAGCGCTTCGGCGTCGAGCACAAGGAGACGCTCAAGGCGCTCCGCACGAACGTGGACGTGCTGTCCATGTCGGCGACCCCGATCCCGCGCACCCTCGAGATGGCGGTCACCGGCATCCGTGAGCTGTCGATCCTGGCGACCCCTCCGGAGGAGCGGCACCCGGTCCTCACCTACGTCGGGGCCCAGGAGGACAAGCAGATCACCGCGGCCATCCGCCGCGAGCTGCTGCGCGAGGGCCAGGTGTTCTACATCCACAACCGGGTCGAGGACATCGATCGGGTCGCCGCGCACCTGCGCGAGCTGGTGCCCGATGCGCGGGTCCAGGTCGCCCACGGCAAGATGAACGAGCATCAGCTCGAGCGGGTCATCGTCGACTTCTGGGAGCGGGACTTCGACGTGCTGGTGTGCACCACCATCGTCGAGACCGGCCTCGACATCGCCAATGCCAACAC
>JAKDNE010000464.1 GCA_030451965.1 Brachybacterium sp.
TCATGCGGTCTCTCCTTCGGTGGGGGTGGTGGGCAGGGCTGGGAGATCACGGAGATGATGTCCCAGGCGGTCCCGCTTGGTGGTGAGGTAGGTGAGGTTCTCCGGGGTGGGGTGGGTGTCGAGATCGACGGTCCCTGTCACCTCGACGCCCCCTCCGACCAGGGCGTGCGCCTTCTCCGGATTGTGGGTGAGCAGCTCGACCGCGGTCACCCCGAGGTGGGCGAGGATGCCGGGCACGGCCGCGAAGGATCGGGAGTCCACGGGCAGGCCGAGGTCGAGGTTGGCGTCGACCGTGTCGCGGCCGCCATCCTGCAGGGCATAGGCGCGCAGCTTCTCCACCAGGCCGATGCCGCGGCCCTCGTGGCCGCGCAGCAGGATCAGCACCCCGCGACCGGCCTCGTCGATGCGGGCCAGGGACTCCTGCAGCTGGGGGCCGCAGTCACAGCGGCGCGAGCCGAACACATCCCCGGTGACGCACTCGGAGTGCACCCGGGTCAGGACCGGCGCGGCGCTGGTGACGTCGCCGCGCACCAGCACCAGGTGCTCGGCGGTGCCCTCGCGCACGGCGAGCGCCTCGAAGGTGCCGTGCGGGGTGGGCAGCGGCACCGGCGCGGTGATCTCGAGGTGGGGGCGGTCGGTCCGTCGGCGGTGAGCGGCCAGGTCCTCGATGGAGATCATCCGCAGGTCATGCCGGTCAGCGAACTCGCGCAGCGCAGGGCCCCGCATCATCTCGCCGTCGTCGTGGACCAGCTCCACGATCATCCCCACCGCGGGCAACCCCGCGAGGCGGGTGAGGTCGACGGCGGCCTCGGTGTGGCCGCGCCGCTCGAGCACGCCGCCGTCCTTGGCCCGCAGCGGGAGCACATGCCCGGGACGGATCAGATCGGTGGGCACGGTGTCCTGGCCGGCGAGCACCCGGAGGGTGCGGGCACGATCGGAGGCACTGATGCCGGTGGTCACGCCCTCGGCCGCGTCGACGCTGACGGTGTAGGCGGTGCGCAGCGGGTCGGCGTTCTCGCGCACCATCAGCGGCAGCTCGAGCGCATCGGCCCGGGCGGCGCTCATCGGCGCGCACAGCAGTCCGCTGGAGTAGCGCACGGCGAAGCCGAGCAGGGCGGGGGTGGCGGTGGAGGCGGCCAGGATCAGGTCGCCCTCGTTCTCGCGGTCCTCGTCATCGACGACGACGACAGGGGCTCCGGCGGCGATCGCGGCGATCGCGTCCTCGACGGGATCCAGGCGCAGCGCGCTCATCGGGACTCCCCCGATCCGGGCAGCAGGCTCGCGGTGAGCTTCTCGACATACTTCGCCAGCACGTCCACCTCCAGGTTCACGCGATCACCGATCCCGCGACGGCCGAGGGTGGTGCGGGACAGGGTCTCGGGGATGAGGCCGAGGGTCACCTCGTCGCCGTCCACCGCGGCGACGGTGAGGCTCACGCCGTCCACCGCGAGGGAGCCCTTGGCGACGACATAGCGGGCCAGGCCGTCCGGGAGGGTGAGGCGCAGCAGGGTGGTGCCTCCCTCCTCCTGGCGACCGGCGATCTCTCCGACCCCGTCGACGTGCCCCTGCACGATGTGGCCGTCCAGGCGGCCGTCGGCCCGCACGCAGCGTTCGAGGTTCACGGTGTCGCCGGGGGCGAGGTCGCCGAGGGAGGTCGCGGCCAGGGTGGTGGAGATGACGTCGGCGGTCCAGTGCTCGCCCTCGACCGAGGTGACGGTCAGGCAGCAGCCGCTGACCGCGATCGAGTCGCCGAGCGCGATGCCCTCCAGGACGTGGGGCGAGCGGATCCTCAGGCGAGTGGGGTCGGTGCCCGAGGTGAGCGGCTCGACGGTGCCGAGCTCTTCGATGATGCCGGTGAACATGAGGGACCTTCCTGGTCAGG
>JAKDNE010000089.1 GCA_030451965.1 Brachybacterium sp.
GGCCCCCCCCCCCGCGGGCGGGGGGGGGGCCCCGGACCCCGTGACGGCGGGGGGGCGGGGAGGCGGCCGCCCCGGCCCGTCCGTCGTCGGCTCCCTCTAGCACGGATCGGAGCCGTTCCGCGACGTGATCGGGGAACTACACGGGTGTGGTTTTCCCCAGCTGTGGACAAGATTGGGGATAACTCTGCGGAGGGTTGGGGATTTCACGATCTTGCTGTGGATAACTGGAGATCGACTGTGGACGGACGGTGGGGACAGTCCAGGGGCCACCCCACCTCCGTGCGCATGTTCACCGCTGCCGTCCCCGCTGCGCTCCTGCATGAATCCTGCCCCGCCCAGTGGGAGAGTATCCGGCTACCGCAGAGCAACAATTCGGTGACCTGCGACAACGCCGGGAGTGATCGGTTCGTGCGGGAGCGGCTCGGCAAGCCTGCGCGAGGGTGCCCGGCCTCGTCGATGCGGGCCGCGACACGCCCGGGTTCTCCGCTGTACCTGCGGAACTACATGTCTGTCATTCGTCCACGACTGTGGAAAACCTTGTGGATAACTCTTCAGAAGTGGCGCACGAGAGGTGTTTCCGGGCCGACGAGCGCCCCGATGGGACAGTTGTGCACACGGAATGCGCCGGAGCATCCCGAATCGGACGAAACGGTTGACACTCAGTGCTCGGCGCCGCCGACGAGGGCGGCATCGACCTCGGTGCGCAGCGCCACCTCGACCATCCGAGCGAGGGCGCGGGCCGTGAGCGGAGGGTCGAGGACATCGGCGGAGGGGACGTGGACGAAACCGCCGCGGATCCCGGTGAGCTCATCGTCCGTCGCCAGCAGGTGCTGGAGCGCATAGAAGACGTCGTTGCACACGTAGGTGCCGGCCGTCTGGGACACCGAGCCCGGGGTCCCGTCGGCCGTGAGCGCGGCGACCATCGCCTTGATCGGCAGGGTGCTGAAGTAGCCGACCGGCCCGTCGGCCGCGATCGGCTCGTCCACCGGGCTCGCCCCGGCGTTGTCCGGGATCCGCGCATCGCGCACGTTGACCGCGACCCGTTCCGGGGTGATGCCCGTGCGCCCCGCGGCGAGGCCGACGGCGACCACCAGCGGGGGCCGATGCTCCCGCACCGCAGCGGCGAGCTGCTCCCCGGCCCGACCGAACTCCACCGGCAGCTCAAGGATCTGGACCGCGAAGCCCTGCGCCTTCAGCTGCGGTGCGGCGCGCCGCACCGCCTCCCAGGACTCGTTCACCGCCGCTCTGTCGAAGGGGGCGAAGCCGGTCAGCAGCACGTCGGTGGTCATGGGGACAGCCTAAGGATTCGTGCGGAGGCAGCGGGGCGGAGAGTTCGGCGGCCAGGAGCACCGTGAGCCTCTACCCTGTGCCGATGACCGATCTCCCCGACCTCACGATCCTCCACCCGCCCTTCGGCCTGGTGCTGCGGGCCGGCGATCTCACCCTGCGCCCCCTCACCGATGCGGATCTGCCCGAGTACGCAGCTCTGCTGCATCGCCCGATCTTCGCGGACCCGGAGTCCCCGTCCATGTTCGGGTGGTACCGGGCAGAGCCCGAGGTGCGCGTGCGCAACGCACTGAGCTTCCAGTGGCACCTGCGCAGCGCGGTGTCCCCGGACGACTGGACCCTGCCACTGGGAATCTGGGCCGACGGCCGCCTGATCGGCTGTCAGGACATCGCAGCCGTGCGCTTCGCCGAGCGGCGCACCGTCACCTCGGGCTCCTGGCTCACCCTCGACGCCCACGGCCAGGGATACGGGACGCTGATGCGCCAGGCGATGCTGGTGCTCGCCTTCGACCACCTGGGGGCGCAGCGGGCGGAGTCCGCGGCGGCCTTCGGCAACGAGGCGTCCTTCGGCGTCTCCCGCGCCTGCGGCTATGTCGAGGACGGCACCCAGATGTCCACCCTGCCGGGGCCGACGCAGCGCGAGCAGCGGTTCCTGGCCACGCCCGAGACGTTCGGACGGCCGAGTGTGCCGGTGCAGATCGACGGCCTCACCCCGGAACTGCGGGCCCGGCTCGGCGCCTGAGCGACGGACCGCCGCTCAGCGACGGACCGCCGCTCAGCGACGGACCGCCGGGGCCGCGGAGCCCCAGCAGGTCGCGGGGGTCGCAGTGGTGGGCACGGGGGCCGTCATCGCCGCCCCGCCGCTCACGTCGGGAGGACCACGACCCGGCCGTCGACGGCGTGGGCATCCAGCGCCTCGTGCAGGGAGCGCGCGGCGCCCAGGCCCACGGTGCGGGTGATGCGGGGCCGCCAAGGCGTCTCCTGCAGCAGGCGCATGGTGCCGCGGGCCGCGTCGGCCAGCTCCTCGACGGTGGCGCGGGAGATGACGAAGCCGTGCAGGGAGACGTCGCGGGTGTAGAGCCGGGCCAGCGGGATGCGGGGCGGGCTCGGCGGCGCGGCGATGACCACGATGCGACCGCGCACGGCCATGAGATCCGCGACCAGCTCCGGATCCAGCCGACCCGAGGTGTCCACGACGATATCGGCGCGACCGCCCAGCAGCTCCCGCAGCTGATCAGCCGCATCGGTGTCGGTATGGTCCACCGTCGTGACCGTTCCGGCGCCGTCGTCCCTCCTGGTGCCGGTCTCCGTCCCGGCGGTCCCGGGCGCACCGAGCGCGCGGACCCTCTCGGCGTCACGGCGGCGAGCGGTGGCCACGACGCGGGCACCGCAGCGGGCGGCCTCCGCGACCAGGGCGCCGCCCACATTGCCCGCCCCGCCGACCACCAGCACGGTCTCTCCCGCGACCAGCCGCCCATGGCGGTGGAGGGCCAGATGCGCGGTCGAGGCAGGGTGCAGGGCGGCGGCGAGGACCGCATCCTCCACCTCCTCGGGGACGGGATACAGGCGCTCCCGCGGCACCACGGCGGCAGAGGCCCACGCGCCCTGGCGGCCGTCATGGCCGAGGGACGAGGTGGCCATCCGTCGGCCCAGCAGATCCTCGGCCCCGGTGCCGGCATCGATCACGGTGCCCACCGCGTCGCGGCCCAGCACGAAGGGGAAAGGGGTCCCGGTGGGGAAGGCGCCGCTGCGGACCAGGGCGTCGACCGGATCGAGGCTGCTGGCCCGCACGGCCAGCAGCACCTCCCCGGCCCGTGGGCGGGGGACCGGGAGATCGCCCACCTCGATCTGCTCCGGCCCTCCCAGCGCACGGAGGAAGGCCGCCCGCATGCGGGGCGTCGCGTCCGGCGCAGGGAGGGTCACCGCCTGCTCACATCGAGTCCTGCCACGCCTGGTAGAGCGCGGCGAAGCGGCCGCCGGTGGCGACCAGCTCGGTGGGGGAGCCGTCCTCGACGACCTCGCCGCCGTGCACCACCAGCACCCGGTCCGCGATCATCACGGTGGTCAGGCGGTGGGCGATGATCAGCGAGGTGCGGTGCCCGAGCAGCTTCGTGAGCCCCTCCTGCACCATCCGCTCGCTGGGGATGTCCAGCGAGCTGGTGGCCTCGTCGAGGATCAGCACCCGCGGATCGGCGAGGAAGGCGCGGGCGAAGGAGATCAGCTGTCGCTGCCCGGCGCTGACCCTCCCGCCGCGCTTGCTCACGTCGGTGTCGTAGCCGTAGGGAAGCTTCTCGATGAACTCGTCGGCCCCGATGGCACCGGCGGCCGCTTCGATCTCCTCGCGGCTCGCGCCGGGCTTGCCGAGCGCGATGTTGTCCGCGACGGTGCCGGAGAACAGGTACGCCTCCTGGGTGACCATGACGATGTTGCGGCTCAGGTCCTGCATCGAGATGTCCCGCAGGTCCACGCCGTCCAGCGTCACCCGACCCTCGGTGGTGTCGTAGAAGCGGGCGATGAGCTTGGCGACCGTGGACTTCCCGGCGCCGGTCTGGCCCACCAGGGCGATCGTCTGCCCGGCGGGGATGTGCAGATCCATCGGCCGCAGCACCAGCGGGCCGTCCTCGGTGTAGCGGAAGGCGACCTCCTCGAAGTCCACCTGACCGCTCGAGGTGGGCAGCGAGGTCGGGCTCGTCGACTCCTGCACATGCGGCTGCACCGCCAGGAGGTTCGCGATCTTCTCGAGCGCCGCGACGGCGGACTGGAAGGCGTTGTAGAAGTTCGCGATCTCGTCGACCGGCTGGAAGAAGCGCCGGGAGTACAGCACCAGGGCCACCAGCACGCCCACCTGCAGGTCGCCGTGCAGCACCCGGAACCCGCCCACCACCAGCACTGCGGCGATCGTGATATTGGCGAGCACGCGCAGCGCCGGCTGGTAGATGCCGAAGACGTTGATCGAGCGCATCGAGGCGTCGCGGTAGTCCTGGGCGAGGCCGTCGAACTCCGCCTGGTCGCGATCCTCCTTGCGGAAGGCCTTCACCGCGCGGATCCCGGCCATCGCCTCGACGAAGTGGACGATCAGCCGCGCCGAATGGGTGCGGATCGCGCGGTACTCGACGCTGGAGCGCTTCTGGAACCACACCGTCAGCACCACGCAGGGGATCAGCATCAGCAGCATCACCAGGCCGGTCACCGGGTCCATGGCCACGATCAGCACGATCGTGAACACCATCGACAGGGAGGCGCCCACCATGACGTTCACTCCCGAGTCGAGCAGCTCGCGCAGCGCCTCCATATCGGAGGTCTGGCGGGAGACGATCCGGCCGGAGGTGTAGGACTCATGGAACTCGAGGTCCTGCTTCTGGGTGAAGCGGAAGACCTTGCGTCGCAGCGCGAGCAGCATCCGCTGGCCGACGACCACCGACTGGCGCACGTACCCGTAGGTCAGCACGCCGCCGACGATCGCGGCGGCGACGGCCAGCGCGGCCGCCTGGAACGCCGGGACGGAGTTCCCGGCCTGGAGGGAGGGCAGGCCGTGGTCGATGCCCCAGGCGATGATCGCCGGGCCGGCCACGACGGCCAGCTGTGCGATGACGACCATGATCCCCATCACCGCGAACTGTCCCTTGACCGGCGAGATCAGCTCGCCGAGCAGGGCGAAGGAACGCTGCCGGGAGAGCTTGTTCTCCGCGGCACCGTAGGTCTGCTGCTCCGGATCGTTCTGGTCCGGCTGAGCGGTGGTGGTGCTCATCGGCCCTCCTCCTGGATCGCGCGGAGCTCGAGCTCGCCGGTGAGGGTCTCGATGTCCTGGTCGCGGCGCCGTTCCTCCTCCTGGTGGGCGATCACCCAGCGGTAGCGGGCGGAGCTCGCCAGCAGCTCGGGGTGGGTGCCGACCTCGACCACGCGCCCGCCGTCCAGCAGCGCGACCCGGTCGGCCAGCGCCACGGTCGAGGTGCGATGGGCGACGATCAGGGTGGTGGTGCCCTCGAGCACCTCCCGCAGCCGCCCGGTGACGGTCTCCTCCGTCTTGGTGTCCAGGGCCGAGAGCGGGTCATCCAGCAGCAGCACGGCAGGCTTGGCGGCGATGGAACGGGCCAGGGCCAGGCGCTGGCGCTGTCCGCCGGACAGGCTCATGCCCTCCTCACCGATGCGGGTATCGACCCCCTGCGGCAGCTCGTAGGCGAAGGTGGCGTCCGCGGTGTGCAGCGCGACGTGCATCAGCTCCTCGGCCTGCTCCTGGGACAGGGAGCGATCGGCGCCCAGCAGCACGTTCTCCCGCACCGAGTCCGAGAACAAGGTGGCGTCCTCGAAGGCGACCGCGGTGAGGGTGCGCAGGTCGGTGAGGTCCATGTCGCGGATGTCGACCCCGTCGATGGTGACGGCGCCGGAGGTGACGTCGTACAGCCGGGGCACCAGCTGCAGCAGAGTGGATTTGCCGCTGCCGGTCACGCCCACCAGTGCCATGGTCTCGCCGGGGCGGATCTCGAGGCTCGCCCCGTCGATCACGTCCGGGACGTGATCGGGTGCGTCCTCGTAGCGGAAGTGCACGTCCTCCAGCCGCACCGCGCCGGTCGCGGCCGAGGGATCGATGTGCGCCGGCGACTCGGGCGTGGTGATGGTGTTCTCGGAGTCCATCACCTCGTAGTGACGGTCCAGGGCGGTGGTGGCGTTCACGGCCTGTCCCAGCAGCATGCCGAGCATCCGCACCGGCCCCACCACCAAGGTGGCGGTCGCGAAGTAGGAGGCGAGCTGGCCGGTGGAGATGTCTCCCGAGGCGGTCAGGTGCAGACCCACCAGCAGCGCGATGCCGAGCGCCAGCTCGGGGAGCATGAACATGAACATGTCGAAGCGGGCGATCGCGGTGGCCTTGCGCACCTCGGTGCGACGCAGCTCCTCGGCCTGCTCGGTGAAGCCCTCCAGAGCCGACGGGCCACGGCCGAAGGCCTTGAGCACGCGGATGCCCTGGACCGACTGCTCGATGGTGGTGGCCAGGTCGCCGTTCTGGTCCTGGGACAGGCGGGACAGCACCGAGAACCTGCGGTGGAAGCGGTAGGCGATGAGCACCACCGGCGCCGCGGCGAGGAAGAAGATCAGCGCCAGGGTCGCGGAGGAGCGGATCAGCAGCGCCATGCCCACGGTGACGGTGACCACGTTGGTCACCGCCATGATCATGCCGAAGGCGATCCAGCGGCGGATCTGGTTGATGTCGGTCATCATGCGCGACAGCAGCTGGCCGGAGCCCCAGCCGTCGTGGAAGGTGACCGGCATGCGCTGGACCTTCTTGTAGAAGCTCACGCGGATCTGCTTCTCGACGGTGGTGGAGGGCGCGACGGCGAAGGTGCGGCGCAGCCAGATCAGCGAGGCTTCGACGATGCCGAGGCCCAGCACGATCGCGCCGCCGGTCCAGATGGTGGCGGCGGTCGCATCGGTGTCGAGGCGGTTGACGATGAACTCCAGGACCTGCGGAATCATCAGGGCCACGATCGACGCGGTCATGGCGCTGAGGAGGCCCAGGTAGAGGCGGAAACGGATAGGGCGAACAGTCGTCCAGAGGCGGCGCATGGTGCCGAGCATGGGGAGAGAGAACCTCAGTGGGTGCGGAAGGGCCCGACGGTCGGGACCGGTGGCTTAGCTTAGTCAACTATCTCGCGCACCGGTACCCGTTAAACGCATTCCGATGGTGGTCGGCGCGGGCGGGATCGCGCCTCGAGTCTGCCTCGCGCGTCTCGAGTCTGCGTGAGCTGTCGTCATGCGGGCGCTGTGGCGACAGCTGAGGCACGCTGGATGCTCAGGCGCCGATCGAGCCTGCTTGAGCTGTCGTCATGCGGGTGCGGAGGCGACAGCTGGGACAGGCTGGATGCTCTGGCGACAGCTGGTCGCCCAGGCGGCGGCCGAGCCTGCGTGAGGTGTCTTCATGTGGGTGCTGTGGCGACAGCTGGGGCAGGCTGGATGCTCAGGCGTCGTCGTCGGCGGGGATCCACTCGCCGTAGGCGGCGTCGGAGAGCGCGGCTGCGGCGCCGGCCGCCGCGGCGGTCACGGTCAGCACCGCGGGCCATGGGCCGATCTTCTTCGCCAGCGGGTGGGAAAGGCCGAAGCCGACCACGTAGGTCGCGCCGAGCACGGCGGTGGTGGCCGGGCCGCGGCGGGCCAGCCAGGTACGGCCCGCGTAGAGCCCGGCGGCGGCGAGCACGACGCCGCCGAGGGGGCGGATGCCGGTCTCGCGGGCGGTCAGCCAGCCGCCGACGAGGCCGAGGGCGACGACGGGAGCGGTGTTCACGGAGGTGGCGGGCTTGATCGCAGTGCTCATGCGCCGAGCCTACGCCGGGTCGATGGGCGGTGGCTGAAGCGGCGCTCGACGGCGATGCTCAGCGCACCACGGCGATGCCGTGCGCGGGCACCTCGCCCGGACCGGCGGGGCCGACGCCGTCGAGCATGTCCGCGCCGCTGACCGTCTCGAGCACCTCGCCGGGAGCGGGCCGGGCCTCGTCACCGAGGTTCAGCACCAGGGTGAGCGGGGCGGGCGCGTCACCGCCGTCACCCCCGTCGGTCCCGCCCCGCGGGGTCAGCACGATCTGCGCCCAGGTGTTCTCCAGCGAGTCCTCGTCCACGCGCACCGTTGCGGTCGTGAGCCACGGCTCCCGGCGGCGCAGCGAGAACAGGCGCCGGTGCACCTCCAGGATCCGCTCGGCGGCCTCGGGCCCCAGCAGCGTGAGGTGGTCGGGGCCGCCGGGGGCGCTGTCGGCGGAGGCGGCCGCGGCGACCACCTCGTCCGGGCTGCCGGGGAACCAGGGACGGATCGCGTCGTCGCCGCCCGCCCGCTGCTCCTTGACCCCGGTGGCGCCGAACTCGTCCCCGGCGTAGATCGTGGGAATGCCGGGCAGCAGGGCGAGCAGGGCGATGGCGGCGGAGAGGTCGCGGCCGTCGGCCAGCTGGGAGGCGATGCGCGTGGTGTCGTGGTTGCCCACGAAGGTCTGCGGGTGCGCGCCGCCGGCGGCGTCCAGGAACTCCTGGTGGCGGCCCAGGGCGTGGGCGAGCTCGAAGAGGTTGTGCTCGGTCAGGCCGGACCAGATCGCCTTCCACAGCTCGTACTGGGTGATCGAGTCCGCGCCGGAGGCCTCCGCGAACGCCGGGTAGTCGCCGTGGATGACCTCGCCGAGGATCCAGGCCTCGGGATGCGCGGCCCGCACCCGCTCGAGGATCGGGGCCCAGGCCTCGGCCCCGGCGGCATACATCGCATCCAGCCGCCAGCCGTCGGCCCCGCGCTCCAGCCAGCGCCCCATGATCTCCACGACCCGGTCCTGGATGACGGCGTCGGCCAGATCGATCTCGAGGAGGTCCGCGTTGCCCTCGAAGCCGTAGGGGCTGCTGCCGGACCAGCGGATCCGGTCGCCGTCCTCGGTGCCGGGGCCTGCGGCGATGGCCTGGCGCGCCACCGGGTGGAGGTGCGAGACGTGGTTGAACACCCCGTCGAGCACGATCCGGATGCCGCGCGCATGGCAGGCGTCGACGAGGGCGTCGAAGTCCGCCTCGTCGCCGAGGCGGGGGTCGAGGCGGCGATGCTCGAGGGTGTCGTAGCCGTGGGAGACGGAGGCGAAGACCGGGTTCAGCAGGAGCACGTTCGCGCCGAGGCCCACCAGGTGGTCGAGCCAGCCCAGCAGGCGCGGCAGGCGATGGACGACGTTCTCCCCGTCGGCCCCGCCGTAGCCCTCGCCGCCGAGATCCTCGCGGACGCGCGGTGCGCCGCAGAAGCCCAGCGGATAGACCTGCCAGCAGATCGCATCGCGGATCCAGGACGGCGCGGGCGCGGAGATGCTCATGCGGTCATCGTAGGCGGCGCCGCTCCTTACGGCACGGTGTTCGCCTGGCACACTTGGCATCCACAGCGCGGGGCTGTCCCGTACGCCGAGGTGATCGGGAGGAGACGGCAGTGGCGCCGTGGACGCGACGACAGGTGATCTCGACCCTGGGCATGGCGGCAGCGATACCGCTGCTGGGCTCCTGCACGGATGATCCCGTCGGCCCTGACGCCTCCCCGGCACCGGACGGGACGGCTGGACCGGCCTCGCCCACCCCCACCCCGATCGATCCGGAGAGCGTGGTGGAGACCCGCTCCCTGGTCACGAGTCTCGGGGAGATCGAGATCGCCGTGCACCCGATCATCCGCGCCGGCGACCACTGCGTGCTGACCCTCGACCTCGAGACGATCCGCCTGCCCGACGGCGAGGACTCGATGCTCCTGAGCCGGTTCCAGGGCGATGCGACCCTTGCCGGAGGGGCCCTCTATCCCGAGGACTGGGCCGGCGTGCGCCTGGTGGACACGGGCGGTGGGCAGGTGCGACTGGCCGCGACCGCCGAGGACCGCGAGGTCGCCGGTCGCAGCACGTGGCCACGGTCGGTGTTCGCCCAGGTCTACGAGGGCAGGCTGCGACGCCAGCTGATCTTCGCCGCACCGGAGGAGGGGACGGAGCAGATCGGGCTGCTGCTGCCCGGCTGGTTCGTGCCCCGGGTCCCGGTGGTCGAGGGAGAGATCCCGGAGGTGGCGGCAGGGGACGAGGATGAGGAGCTGCCCGACGCGGAGGCGATGCTCGCCGAGGTGACCGAGGCCCCGGTGCTGCTGCTCGAGGGGTACTCCCGTCAGCTCGACGGCGGCGTCGAGGTGCTGGAATCGGAGGAGAAGATCGAGATCCGGCTGGCGGGGGACGTCCTGTTCGATTCGAGCTCGTACGAGCTCGATGCGCGGGCCGACGAGGTGCTGGCCGCCGCGGCGCAGAGCATCACCGGCTACGCGGGCGGGGTGGTCGAGATCGTCGGCCACACCGATGATGTCGGCACC
>JAKDNE010000465.1 GCA_030451965.1 Brachybacterium sp.
CCGGGCATGCCGGGCCCGATCGGCAGGCCGGGGATCGGGAAGGGCAGCGGCATGACCGGGCCGGGAAAGGGGAACGGACCGTCGACCAGGTCGCGGAGGACATCCAGGATGCCTCCGCCGTCTCCGGAGGAGGTCTCATCCTGCTCCTGGGCGTGCTGCTCGAGCTCGCGGGCGAGACGCTCGAGGAGGTCCGCCGTGCTGCGAGCCTTCGCCTCGGCCTCGCTGTGCCACCGCTCACGGAAGGCCACGGCGTCCGGTCCCGTCCATTCGACGGCGTCGACGGTCGCTGTCGCCGTCGCGATCAGCTCCGCGAGGCGCCGCGCGCCCCCGGTGCAGACCGAGGACTGCCCCCGCATCTGCTCGGTGTCGCCGCCGAAGAAGCCGCTCATCGTCACTCCCCTGTTCCATCCCATGTCGAACTCGTGTGCCGTGCAGCCACCGGTCGCCGCCTGCGGACGAGCCTAGAGGGTGTCGGCGATGCTGCCCATGGGGACAACTCCCCACCCGCAGGATGCAGTCGCGTGACGTCCCGGGAGCGGGTCCGCCTCTCTGGAGTGGATCTCATGGAGTCCACGTCCCGCTCGTCCGCCTCGCGCATCAACGTCGTCGTGGGGACGCTGGTGATGCTCGTCGGGATCCTCGCAGCGATCGCGGCCGTGGTCCTGTCCCTCGTGCTGGAGACCGCCGGATTCCTGGCACTGCTGATCCCGGCCGCGCTCGCGCTCGGCGGTGGGGCGTTCGTGCTGTGGGGCGCCCGACGCTCCCGCCTGCGCATCGATGCGGACGGCTTCGTATGGGCCGGGTTCATCGGGGCGCAGCGATCGGTGCGCTGGCAGGTGCTGGAGCAGTTGGTGCCGCCTGCTCCGGGCGACCGACGTCTGGTGACGACCGCGCTCCTGCGCGACGGCTCCCGGGTCCCGGTGCGTGCGCTGTGGGAGCCTGCCACCGTCCCCTCGGCCTCCAGCGGCGGCGCGGATCACTCCGAGGTGCAGAACGCCCTGCTCTCGGCCCACCGGCGGTGGCTCGCCGGGAACCGGTGAGCGCGCCCGCTCACCGCACCACCTGACGGTGGCCGGCATCGATCCGACGGGTCCAGCCGCGGGCGTCGAGATGCTCGAGCAGCGGGATCGCGACCCGGCGGCTGGTGCCGAGCGCCTGTCGTGCCCGTGACGTCGTGAAGGGCTGCTCGAGCCGGGCCAGCTCCCGCATGGCGAGCGCAGGGGCGGCGGGCAGCAGGATCACCTCGCCCGGCAGGCGCAGCAGGCGATCGAGCCGGGCCGCGGCGGCGAGCTGCTCCGGGCCGAGGCCCAGCGCGGCCAGGTCCTCCGCCCCGGGCGCCGCGAAGGGGTCCTCTCCCAGGCGATGCTCGAGGGACGCGATCGCGGTCTCGGCCGCTCCGAGCCCCGTGGCGCGCCGAGGGTCCAGGATCCGTCCGTCCTGCTCGACGAGGCCGGCACGATCGACCAGCTCGGGCAGGAGCTCCGAGGGGGCGCCGAGCACGTCGAGGGCCGCTTTGCGGGCCAGCCCCGCGGAGAGGTGATGCTGCTCGTGCTCGGCGGTGACCAGCTGGCGCAGCTGCGTGGACCAGGCGGTGTGCGCGGCCTCGGCGACCAGCAGCGTCCCGGAGCGGAGCACACCGGCGGGCAGCACCTCGGGCACGGGGACTCCCTGGCGGGTCAGCTGTGCGGCGGGCACCGCACCGCGCCGGAACACCTCGGCGGCGAGGTCACCGGTCTCGCTGAAGGCGGCGAGCGCGGTGGCCCGGTGGGCGGCGTCGCCACGTCGGGTGAGCGCGGGCGGGTCGACATCGAGCACGAGAGCGCCGGTGCGGACGACCCGGTCACCGCTGCCTCGCAGCACCATCCG
>JAKDNE010000466.1 GCA_030451965.1 Brachybacterium sp.
TCCGCACCGAGCTGTCGGTGCAGTACGTCGACCACAACCTGCTGCAGACCGACGAGAAGAACCCCGACGACCACCTGTTCCTGCAGTCCGCGGCGGAGCGGTTCGGGCTGTGGTTCTCGAAGGCCGGCAACGGTGTCTCCCATCCCGTCCACCAGGCGCACTTCGGCCGGCCCGGGGCGCTGCTGATCGGCTCGGACTCCCACACCTGCGCCGCCGGAGCCCTGGGCATGCTGGCGATCGGCGTGGGCGGGCTCGAGATCGCGATGGCGATGGCCGGGCAGCCGCTGTACGTGAGCATGCCGGAGGTCTGGGGCGTGGAGCTGACGGGCACGATGCCGGACTGGGTCAGCGCGAAGGACGTGGTCCTGGAGATGCTGCGCCGTCACGGGGTCAGCGGCGGCGTGGGCCGCATCATCGAGTACCACGGCGAGGGCCTCGCCCAGCTCACCGCGATGGACCGGCACGTCATCGCGAACATGGGCGCCGAGCTGGGGGCGACCGCGACCGTCTTCCCGGCCGACGACGCCGCCCGCGACTACCTCGAGGCCGTCGGCCGCGGCGACCAGTTCGAGCGCTGGGAGGCCGACGAGGGCGCGGCGTACGACCACACCGAGCACATCGACCTCTCCCAGCTGGAGCCGCTGATCGCGATGCCCTCCTCCCCCGGCAACGTGGTCACCGTCGCCTCCGTGGCCGGTGAGGACGTCGCCCAGGTGGTCGTCGGCTCCTCGGCGAACCCGGGGCTGCGGGACGCCGCGGTGGTCGCCGAGATCCTCGAGGGGCGCCAGATCGCCGACGGCCTCTCCCTGGACATCAACCCCACCTCCCGCGAGGTCCTCGCCGATCTGATCTCCGGCGGCTGGCTCACCTCGCTGGTCACCGCCGGGGCGCGCATCCACCAGTCCGGCTGCATGGGCTGCATCGGGATGGGGCAGGCCCCCGCGACCGGCCGCAACTCCCTGCGCACCATGCCGCGGAACTTCCCCGGCCGCTCCGGCACCGAGGAGGACGCCGTCTGGCTGTGCTCCCCCGAGACCGCCGCCGCCGCGGCCCTGACCGGGAAGATCACCGATCCGCGCACGCTCGAGGACAGCCACGACCTCGCCTACCCGCGCCCCACGATGCCCGAGTTCTACTCGACGGTGGACAGCATGCTGATGCCGCCCCTGCCGCCCGCGGAGGCCGCAGAGGTGGAGCTGGTCAAGGGGCCGAACATCTCCAACCTGCCGGACTTCTCCCCCGTCGAGGACGACCTGCGGGTGCCGGCCCTGCTGGTGATGGGTGATGACGTCTCCACCGACGAGATCATGCCGGCCGGCTCCCGGGTGCTGCCCTTCCGCTCCAACATCCCCAAGATCGCCGAGTTCTCCTTCACCCGGATCGACGAGACCTATCCCGATCGGTCGCGTCAGGCCGAGGCGGGGCACGTGGTGCTCGCCGGGAAGAACTACGGGCAGGGCTCCTCCCGCGAACATGCGGTGATCGCCCCGCGCTACCTGGGGCTGCGCGCCGTGATCGCGGTGAGCTTCGCGCGGATCCACTGGCAGAACCTCGCCAACTTCGGGATCATCCCGCTGGAGTTCGCGGACCCCGCCGACCTCGAGGCGGCCTCCGCCGGCGACGAAGTGGTGCTCGTGGGCATCCACGAGGCGCTGCGCGAGGGTGGGCCGCTGCATGGGACGATCGGCGGGCGCGAGGTGACGCTGACCCATCGGCTCTCCTCGCGCCAGGTGGACATGGTGCTCGCCGGAGGGCGGATCCCGCTGGCGGCCTCGCAGATCTGAGCCGCGGGCGGGGCTGGGACGTTGCGCCCCGCTCCGACCGGCAGGTCGGACGCTTAGAACGCCGACGTTCTACACTTGAG
>JAKDNE010000467.1 GCA_030451965.1 Brachybacterium sp.
GTACTACTCCCGCGGTGCCGCTGTGGCCGAGGTCGAGGTCGACGGGTACACCGGCGCCTACACCACGCGCCGGGTGGACCTGCTGCACGACGTCGGCAGTTCCCTCTCGCCGCTGATCGACCTCGGGCAGATCGAGGGGGCGTTCGTCCAGGGAGCCGGATGGCTGACCCAGGAGGACCTGCGCTGGGACACGGGCGACGGGCCACACCGCGGCAAACTGCTGACCCAGGCGGCGAGCACGTACAAGCTGCCGTCGTTCTCGGAACTGCCGCAGGTGTTCAACGTCGACTTGTACGTCCACCCCACCGACGACGGCAGCGTGTACGGGTCCAAGGCCGTGGGGGAGCCGCCGCTCATGCTCGCGATCGCCGTACGGGAGGCGCTCCGGGCCGCGGCCGCGGCCTTCGGGGAGCCGGGACGGCAGGTGGAGCTGCCCTCCCCGGCCACCGCCGAGGCCGTGTACTGGGCACTGGACCAGGCACGCCGGCCGGCCGCATCGTCGGCCTTCGCGGCCGACTGACCGGGCGGCCACCATGGACTGGCTCACCGGCCTCACGCAGGCCCGCGCCACCGGCACACCCGGCATCCTCGCAACGATCGTCGAAGTCCGCGGGCACTCGCCCCGTGACGCCGGCGCGAAGATGTTCATCTCGTCCGACACCGCCTCCGGCAGCATCGGGGGCGGCAACATGGAAGCCACGGTGACCCAGCGTGCCCGCACGATGCTGGCCGACGGGGCGGACACGATGGTCGAAACCGAGTTCGGGCTCAACGAACACGCCCGCGTCGCCTACGGCACCCAGTGCTGTGGCGGCACCGTGCGGGTGCTCCTGGAACCGATCGGACGGCGCCCCACCGTGGCCGTCTTCGGCGCCGGGCATGTCGGCCAGGAACTGGCACGCATCCTCAGCCGGAACGACGTGATCCTGCACCTGGCCGATTCCCGCCGCGGCATCGTCGACGACGCCCTGGCCACCACCCTGCAGGCCGGGCCCGCCACCGTGCACCTCCATACCCTGCCCGCCCCGGAGACCCTCATCGCGACGCTCCCGGACGACGCACATGTCCTCATCCTCACCCACGACCACGCCGAAGACCTCATGCTCTGCGACGCCGCCCTCAGACGTGGCGGGTTCGCGAGCCTCGGGGTCATCGGATCCTCGGCGAAATGGGCCAGGTTCCGGATGAAGCTCGCGGCCGAAGGCCACCCGGAATCGTCCATCGACCGGATCCAATGCCCGATCGGTGCCCCGGACCTCACCGGGAAACACCCAGCCGCCATCGCCATCAGCGTCGCCGCCGACCTGATGCGCGCCTTCCAGAAAGTTGCACCATGACCCACCATCCCGATCCGCCGGTGTCGATCTTCCACGGCCGGATCCTCGACACACCCGACGACCCCTTCACCGGCGGCGAGCTCCGCGCCGAGGAATGCGCGCTCGCCGTGCACGACGGCGTCATCACCTTTCGCGGCCCGCTGGCCGAAGCGCAACACCGCCATCCCGGGGACGAGGTCATCGCGGTGGACGGCCTGCTGCTCCCCGGCCTGGTCGACACCCACGTGCACTACCCGCAACCGCGGATCATCGGCGGGCTCGGGATGCCGCTGCTTCAGTGGCTCGACCGGTGCGCCCTGCCGGAAGAGGCACGCATGGCCGACCCGGCCCACGCCGAGGCCGTCGCCGGCGAATTCGTGGAGGGGCTGATCGGCGCGGGCACCACCACCGCACTGGTGTTCGGTGCCCACTACGCCGCCGCCACGGACGCCCTGTTCCTCTACGCGCATGGGTTGGGACTGCTGATGAGGGCCGGGGTGGTCGTCGCGGACCTTTAGCTGCGCGAGGACGTGCTGTC
>JAKDNE010000468.1 GCA_030451965.1 Brachybacterium sp.
GCCGCACCACCTCGATGCTCCACGACCTCTTCCAGCACGGCTTCCGCTGCGCGAAGTCCGTCGCCACCCAGGCACCGGTCGGTGCGGCCGGACGCAGCGGCGCCACCGTCGCGGTGGACCGGGCCGAGATCGAGCTGGGCGGCTTCGCCGGTCGCAGCGTGCTGATCGTCGGCACCGGCGCCTATGCCCGTCTCGGGCTCGCGGAGCTGGGGCGCCGCGGGGTGGGCGACGTGCGGGTGTTCTCCCCCTCGGGCCGGGCCGCCGGCTTCGCGGAGCGCCACGGCGTCCAGGTCGTCGAACCGGCCGACCTCGAGCGCTCCCTGCACGCGGCCGATCTGGTGCTCGCCTGCTCCGGGCGCGGCACCTCCCTGTTCCCCGAGCAGTTCCTCAGCGCCGGCCGCACCGTGGTGCTCGACCTCGCGCTGCACTCGGATCTGCACCCCCTGGTGCGCCACCTCAAGGGCGTCACCGTGCTCGGGCTCCAGGACCTCAAGCTCGGCACCGACGCGCAGGCCGATCCGGCGCTGCGCACCGCCGGCGCGATCGTCGCCGAGAACGTCGAGGCCTTCCGCCTGCAGCAGGAGGTGCGCCGGATCGACCCGGCGATGGCCGCCCTGCGCCGGGAGGTCTTCGATGCGGCCGACGGGGAGATCGACCGGCTGCGCCGCGACGTCGCCGGCGAGACCGCCGACCAGCTCGAGCGCTCGGTGCGCCGCATCCTCGCCCGGGTCATGCATCAGCCCGCCGAACGCGCCCGGCACCTCGCGGAGACCGGCTTCGCCGACGCCTACGTCGAGGCCTTCCACACCATCTTCGGCATTGACATCTCCGCTGGTCAGCAGTTCACCGCGGGCGCCCAGGAGCCCGTCGAGGACGACGGCGCGCCGGTGCCCGCCGGCTGGATGCGGGTGGATCGCACGGTGCCGCCGCGCAGCGAGGGGCTGCTGGAGCAGCCCGCACCCGAGCTCGAACCCGTCAGCCGCCTCTCCGCCTCGGACATCGCCCGGGTGGCGCTCCGAGACGGCCAGTGCCCCGTAGGCTACGGGCCGGCGGCGGACAGCCCCGGCGACTGACCGGGCACGAGCTCAACGGCGGCGGAACAGGCCGCGGCGTCGCGGAGCGGGGGCCTCGTCCTCGACGTCCTGCGCGGCGGGCAGGTCCTCCGGGTCGATCGGGAGCCCCTCCTCGTCCACCCAGACGTCGGTCCAGCCGATGTCGGACTCATCGCGCGGGCTGTACGCACGGCGCGGGCCCAGCGCCCCCTGGACGTCCTCGACCTCGATCTCCGCCGGGGCGCGGACCTCTTCGCCGCGATGCGGCACCGGGCAGGTCCAGAAGTACGGGCAGCCGGGACAGCCGGCGGTCTCCTCGTCGGGAGTCGCCTCGCGCTGCATCTGGACCCCGTCGATCTGCTGCAGCATGCGCAGACGCGACTCGAGCGGATTGATCTCCATGTCCTGCTCAGAGTACTGCGCCGCACGATCTCCGGCGACGCGCCCGCAGCAGGTTCCGGCGTAGGATCGGAGCCCACCTCGTGACGCCCCGTGACATTCCCAGGAGACCCCGATGCGCACCCCGCAGCAGCGAGTCCATGACGCCACCCGCCACCTGCTGGATCTGCTCGAGCACGGCGAGTCCCTCACCCCGGAGGCCATCGAGCTGCGCTGCGAGCTGGCCGAGGCCACCGCGGAGGCCGGGCATCTCGACGACTCGTACTACCAGGTCGAGGAGCTGCTCAAGGACGCTCGGCGTGAGCACGGACCCGACCACCCGGCCGTGGTCCGGGCCGTCGAGGCCGTCGAGGCGGTACGCGCGATCGGGATGCGCGCCGCTGAGATGACGGACTGACC
>JAKDNE010000469.1 GCA_030451965.1 Brachybacterium sp.
ACCCCCTACGGAATGCCCCCTGCGGCCCCCCAGCCTCCTGCGGCCCCTCAGAAGAGCCGCACGGGCCTGTACATCGGGATCGCCTGCGGGTGCCTGCTGCTCATCGCCCTGGTGGTCGCCGTGGGCGGCGTAGGCCTGTGGCTGTTCTCCCGCGACGGCGGGGAGGAAGGACCAACTGCCGGGCCCTCCACCAGCGAGTCCTCGACCGAGGATCCCAGCGAGGAGCCGACGGACGAGCCCACGGAGGAGCCGACCGACGAGGAGTCCGGCGATCCCCTCGAGACGCCGAGCGAGGACCCCTCGGAGGACCCGACCTCGGAGGCCGGCGCCTCGTTCACGATCAAGGTCTCCTCCCCGGAGGAGGGCACCACGCTGGAGACCTCCACGGAGACGCTGACCACCGAGAACGGCAAGTTCATCGGAGTGGCGGTGACCCTCACGAACGACGGCGACAAGGAGATCGGTCTGGATCTGGACCGCTTCACCTTCATCGACGTGGACGGCGAGCAGCACCCCCTGATCTACGGCTCCTTCTCCACCGCCGGGCCGCAGATCGCTCCGGGCGAGGAGGCGGAAGCGCTGCTGTATGCGGATGTCGCGGAGGACGTGGAGTTGGGATCGATCACCTACACCGATGCGGTCGGCACCGGTGGGGAGAAGATCGAGATCCCGGTCGACTGATCGACCGTCCGGTCAGGCCCGATGTGTTTGCTGGTCAACGAGGTGATCCGGGCACGAGTGGTCGGGCGTCCAGGGAAAGACCAGCGTCACCACAGGGGTCTTTCCGGGAGACGTCGTCTACTGGAGCCAACGCGTCACCGGAGGACCCGCCGACTGAGGAGGAAGCGGGCTCCACAGATCCGGGGCGCGGGGGAAAGGGATGGCCCCGGCTCGTGGGGACGAGCCGGGGCACTTTTCTGTCCGGGGCCGGGCTCCCGCCCGGTTGAGCTCGCGCTGAGCTCTCGGGTCAGCGCCGCAGGTCGATCCCGAACACCCGTCGGATCTGCGCCACCGCGTGCCGGGTGAAGCGCCGGTCCGACGGGGTCGAGGCGAAGGGCAGCACGAGCCCCGGATGGTCGGGATGGGTGACGCGGCCGTGCGTGGCTCCGGGGGTGATCACGAATCCCACGGTCTCCATGCGGCGCAGCAGCTCCCGGCGCGAGGTGGGGTGGCGGGTCCCCTGCCCGCCGCGTGCGCTCGGCCCTGCGGCGTCCTCGGCGATGCCCAGGGCGGGCTCGTACTCCGCGGGCCGCACCGAGAGCGCGTAACGGGTGGAGAACAGGCCGATGACGGTGTTGTCCGCCCGGCGCACCTGCACCACCAGCTCCGCGCGGAGGAAGTGGTCGCTGTTGCCGGCATCCGCGGTCCAGGCGTCCGCGGGGTCGGCGACGGTCTGCACGATCCGCTCGGTGGGCAGGCCGCGGACGCCGACGGAGCGGATGCCCTCGTCGGCGATCCGCAGCGGCCGCGGCAGCGGGCGGGGATCCTCGGCGCTCAGGGAGTGCACGGCGTCCCCCGGCGGGGCCGGCAGGGGGCGCGGCAGCTCGACGGTGCGGGCCCGCTGCCGCGGGAGGCGGGCCGACGGGGACCGGGAGGAGCGGGCCGGTTCGTCACTGCTCTGTACGGGCACCGTTCCCGCCGGTGAGGGCGGGTCCGTGACGGGCCGTCGTCCGCTCGCGCTCCAGTCGACCGGACGCACCCGGCGGGCGGGGTCGGTGCTCCCGCCCAGTGCCTTCGGGGTCGGACGGGGCGGGTCCGGTCGGCGTACGCCGCCACTGTCATGCGCCATGTCCTCGCCTCCTTCCGCGTTCCGGTTTTTCCCTGAGATGGTGACATGCCGGAACGG
>JAKDNE010000090.1 GCA_030451965.1 Brachybacterium sp.
ACGAAGGATCGACCGGAGGGACCGGTCGATGTGACCGGCCAGTGGGGCCGACCAGAGGGGGAGACGATGAGGACGATGAGAACGGTGCATCCGCATGACCAGCCGGTGAGGCCGGCGATCGCGCTGCTGGTGGTGTCGGCGCTGCTGCTGGTGGTCTGGGTGGCCAGCGAACTGCTCCCGCGGATGTTCGTCGATGACCTCGTGGAGGTGGGGCCCTCCGACGAGTTCACGGGCATGCTCAGGGTGATCACGCTGGTCCTCGTGTCGTTGGTGGTACTGATGCTCGGCCTCGGCCTGGCATCCCTCATCCTGGCCGTCGTGGTGGCGGTCAAGGGCGGTGGGAAGCTGAGGCTCGGAGCGGCACTGATGATCGCCGCAGTCCTCTTCAGCCTCGTGGTCTCCTTCACCGTCACGGGGGACACCTCGCAATTGCCCGACGCGGCGGTCGCGGCCTCGAACGCCTTCTCGATCCTCGAATCGATCGTGAACGCGGCCCGAGCCGTCGCCATGGTGGTCGGAGCCGTGCTGCTGGTGTTCGGAATCCGTGAGGTGCGCCAGCAGCGAGCGGAGCTCGCACGCACCCGAGCCCCGCAGCGGACCGAACGGCCCTGACGCCGGGAGCAGACCGGAGCAGGAAGGCGAGGCGATGACGAGCACGATGAAGCAGGTTCCGCCCGAGAAGCAGCCGCTGAAGCCCGCGATCGCGCTGGTGATCATCTCGCTGGCGACGGTGCTGATGTCGGTGGTCGGCGTCGCGCTGGTGTATGGCTTCGCCGCGACCGGGGCCCTCGAGGACCTGGCGCAGGATCAGGATCTGCTGGACGGGCAGGGTCTCGTGCTACGGATCGTTCTGATCGCGCTAGTGAGCGTGGGGCTCATCGCGATCACGGGCGCCATGAAGCTGGCCTGGGTCGGCCTCGGGATCATCGTGGTGGTCAGGGGCGAGGGGAAGCTGCGGATCGGGGCGAGCCTGCTGCTCGCCACGGCGCTGTTCGGACTGTTCTTCTCCTTCTCCGTGGACGGGTCGATGCTCTCCGGGACGTTCGAGGACATCCTCTCGGTCCTCGTGATGCTGGCCGAGGTGGCCCGGTGGTGCGTGATGATCGCCGGACTCGTGATCCTGGGGCTCGGGATCCGTGGCGTCCGCCGGGCGCGAGCGCGGCACCCGCTGAACCCTCGCGGAGCCGGGCTGCCATGACGCCTGCCGCCCGCGCGGCGCGCTCCGCGCCGGAATGGAGCCGCGGCGAGCCGCTCCATGACCCCTGGGCCCGCAGGAGTTCCGGGAAGACGCTGCGTGAGGCAGGCCCGGACGCCGTCGGCCTCGACTCCGGGGTGCTGGGCGGGCTGCCGGGGATCCTCCGTGCCGGGCTCGAGAACGATCCGCCCCGCTTCGCAGGGGCGTCCCTGCTGGTCGCCTCGCAGGCGGGGATCGCCTACGAGCACGCCGACGGGTATGCGCTGCGCTGGAAGGATGCCTCCACCGAGCTGCCCGAGGACCAGTGGCTCCCCGCCCGCACCGACACGATCTACGATCTCGCCTCGATCTCGAAGATCTTCACCGCGACCGCCGTGATGCAGCACGTCGAACAGGGGCTGCTGCGACTCGAGGACCGCGTCGCCGACCACCTCCCGCGCTTCTCCGAGAACGGCAAGGGCGAGGTCACCGTCCAGCAGCTGCTCACACACGTCAGCGGGCTCCCGCCCTTCATCAACCTCTACTCCGCCTATCCGGACATCCCCTCCCGCCTCGATGCTGTGCTCACGGCCCGGCCGACCTCCCCTCCCGGCACCGAGTACGTGTACTCCGACCTGGGGCTGATCACGCTGGGGCTGATCGTCGAGAAGCTCTCTGGGCAGGGCCTGGACGAGTACGTTCGCGAGCACATCACCGCTCCGCTGGGGATGACCGAGACGAGGTACAACCCGCCCGCGGAGCTGAAGGACAGGATCGCCGCGACCGAGTACGTGGACTACTACGGGTACCTCGTGCACGGCCATGTCCACGACGAGAACGCCTATTCGCTCGGCGGGGTGGCGGGGCATGCCGGAGTGTTCTCCACCGCTCGGGATCTTGCGGTGTTCGCCCAGATGTTCCTGGGCGGGGGCCGCTACGGCGATGCACGGATCCTCGAGATCGGCACCGTCCAGGACATGTTCACCGACCGCATCGCCGAGGTGACCGGGGTGGGCGGTGCCCGGCGCGGCCTCGGCCCGGAGCTCTCGGCCTGGTACTACCACGCCGGTCTGACCAGCCCGTACAGCGGCGTGCACACCGGTTTCACCGGCACCTCGCTGGTCATCGACCCACTCACCGACACGATCGTCATCCTGCTGACGAACTCGGTGCATCCCACCCGGGAGTGGTCCACCACCTCGGTCACCCGCCGCGAGGTCTCCACCTGCGTCGCGCAGGCGCTCGGAGTGGTCCCGCGGCAGGTCCGTGGAGGCTGGCACGCAGGTGATGCGGACGCGAGCAGCGCGACGCTGAGCCTCGCGGTGGATCTGGAGGCGAACGCCGCAGAACTGCGCATCGACCTGTTCACCCACCTCGAGACCACCTACGACGTCCTCGCCGTCGAGGCGTCCGCCGACCAGGGGGAGACCTGGCTGCCGCTCCCCGGCCGCCTCGAGGCGAGGCACGAGGACGCGGTCGAGGTGGCGGATGGGCAGATCACCGGCTGGGGACGGCGCGTGGCGTGGGACGGCGCGTTCGCGCTCACCGACAGCGACACCCCGCTCGTCGGCGAGGTGCAGATCCGCCTGCGTCTGACCACGGACGGCTCCACCCGCGGTCTCGGCGCCTGGGTGGGGCGGCTCCGCGTGCTCGATGACGGCCAGGAGCTGTTCGACTCGGACCGGCCCGATGACCGCCGGGAGGTCGTCGCCGACGGCTGGGTGCTCGACGGCTGAGTGCTCGACGGCTGGGGGACGCACTGTCTCTGGGTCGCCGGCCCGGGGGCGAACGGCCTGCGGGCCGGCCGACCCGGCGCGTGCGAGCGACTGGGCGCGTGCGGCCGACGGGGCGGGTCAGCCGCGAGCGGCGAGCAGGGCCTCGATGTCGTCGGTGAGGTCCGCCGGCTCCACCGCGGGCCCGTACCGGTGCTGCACCGTGCCGTCGGGACCGAGCAGGAACTTCGCGAAGTTCCACTCGATGTCACCGGCCGGGATCTCCTCCCCGTGCGCGCCGGTGAGCCACTGGAACAGCGGATGGGCGTCCTCCCCGTTGACCTCGACCTTCGCGAACATCGAGAAGGTGACGCCGTAGTTCACCCGGCAGAACTCGGAGATCCCGGCCTCGCCGCCGGGCTCCTGGTGCATGAACTGGTCGCAGGGGAAGCCGAGCACCGTCAGTCCCTGCTCGCCGAAGCGTTCGTGCAGCGTCTGCAGCCCGGCGTACTGCGGCGTGAGACCGCACTTGCTGGCGGTGTTGACCACCAGCACGACGGTGCCCAGGTGGTCCGCGAGCGGCTGCTCCTGGCCCGTGATCGTGGTGGCGGTGACGTCGGCGAGAGTCGTCATGGCTCCATTGTGGTCCCTGGGTCGGGTCGTCCCTGGGTGATGCCCGTCCGTCGACCGTTCCTCCACAGCATCCCTTGATCCACAATCCCGTGCCGCCCCTTTCGCCCGCTCCCACCTGCGGTGACGATGGAGCCATGACCAGCTCGCCGCGCGTTCCCGGCCCTGAGGGAGAGTTCTCCCCTCAGGCGCTCCTGGACGGTCTGCGCGAGCAGGGTCCGGCCGCGCTCTCCGAGGCGCTCGGGGATCTGGCCCATCTCCTGCAGGAGATCGCAGGGGATCCCGGGGAGGCGTTCGCGCTCGAGGGCAGGGCTCGCAGGGAGTTCACGACCCTGCTCGGCAACCTGCAGGCGTGCGCTTCAGCGATGGAAGCGCTCGAGGCGCGCTCGGTGATCGCGCTGCGGGACATCACCCGTCGCGACCGGCATGCCTCCACCCGCGACCGCGCGGCGCACGAGGCCGGTGCCGAGCCGTCACGGACAGCGGTCGAGGAGGTCGCCGACAGCGCCACGAAGGATGACCTCTCGCTCATCACCCGACGCTCACCGCACATGGCCGGTCGCACCCTGGCCTCCGCGCAGCGGCTGGTCGAGGTCCTGCCCCGGATGATGGATGCGCTGCGGATGGGAAAGATCAGCAGCGATGCCGCCTATGCCGTGGCCGGTGCCGCTTCCGTCCTGACTCCGGATCTCGCCCGCGACGTGGACCGCAGGCTCGACGAACGGCTCCCCGAGTTCGATGGCGCGGGCACCCGGCGCTGGGCGGATGCGGTGGCGACCATCGCCGGTGAGCTCGACCCCGAGGGGGCCACCCTTCGCCACCGCCGGGCGCTCAGGGAGCGTCGCGTGACGATGAGGCCCGGCCAGCACGGCATGGCCACACTGTCCGCCAGGCTCTCCGCGATCGATGCCGCCCGGATCCACAAGCGCTTCTCGCTCGAGGCCGAACGACGCCGCGCCGCGGGGGCACGGGAGGGCCACGGTGCCGTCATGGCCGACGCCCTCACCGACACCCTGCTCGGACGGGACGAGAACGCCGCCCCCGGGATCCTCGACATCGGCCTGATCATCACGGACCGTGCCCTGTTCCGTCCCGATGCGGGCGACACCGCCCATCTCGAGGGCTACGGGCCCGTCCCCGCCGAGGCGGTCCGCCAGCAGTTGCGCGCCGCCACCTCCGAGCCCGCGGACCCGGCCGAGGACCCCTACGGTGCCGACGGCCCCGCGGTGCGCGCCGAGCTGCGCCGCCTGTACACGCACCCGATCACCGGCGAGCTGGTCGCGATGGACTCGACCGCCCGTGCCTTCCCACCCGCCATGCGGCGCTTCCTGACCTGGCGAGACACCACGTGCCGCGGCCCGCACTGCAACGCGGCCATCCGCCAGAGCGACCACATCGACCCGGTCTCCCGAGGCGGGCCCACCAGCCTGGACAACGGGCAGGGCCTGTGCGGGCACTGCAACAAGAAGGAGACGAGCGCCGCGAACGTCGAGCGGATCGAGGACTCCGACGGGTCCGGCCACCGCGTGGAATGGACCGGTCACTCCGGCACCAGCCGGATCTCCACCCCGACCCCGCTGCACTGGCCGTACCGCCCTGGGCCCGGGGACCCTCCGACGGGCGGGACGCCCGCCGAGGATCCCTCGGCCGACGATGCTCCGGTCGATGACGTGCCGGGAAGCGCGCGGAGGATCATTCCACGCCGGCCTCGACGAGCTGCAGCGCCGCCTCCGCCGCCGCCTCCAGCACCCCGGCCTCCGGGACGCAGCGGGAGAGCAACCAGCGCCGTACCCGAGGTGGGTCCAGTCCGGCGAGTTCCGCCATCCGGTCGGCGAAGGGACCGGGCCGAGCCAGCAGACGATCCGGATCATTGAGCATGTGCTGCAGCCCGTCGAAGTGCGGGTCGCCCACATACGCTTCGGGTCGATGAGCACCCACTGCCGCACGGACTCCTCGGAGCCTGTCCCCACAACCGCACTACGAGCAGCGACGTCACCACCATCGATGTCACCACCAGTGACACCGCCAGCGCTGGTGCCGCGCCGTCGACGTCCCGCACCGGGGCCACCCAGGCACCGGAACCACCGGGTAGGAACGGGGCATCGGCGAGCCGCGGCGGCACCGGATGGCCGGCGACGCGCCCGGTCATGGTGCGGTGACGCGCTCGGGCATCTCGAAGTCGGCGCTCGGTGTCTGCAGCTGACCGGTCACCACCAGGCCGGCACAGCGCAGCCCGCTGTCTCCGGCAGCCCCGACCTCGTCGCGGACGAGTCGTGCCAGGATGGGCTCCGCCCACGTCCCATAGCCGCTATCGCCCCAGGCGGCGAGCTCCACCGCCTCGATCTCCCGGTCGATAGGGTCTGCCCGGACCCCACTCACGGCCAGCTCGAGCGCCGTGGCCGCAGGGTCCGTCGCGGACTCGTCCACGCAGAAGAGCCGACCACCGAGCGCGACCAGCCGGGTCCGACCCCACAGCGAGTCGTAGGTGCCGGCAACCAGCTGGGCGAGCTGCGCCGCCGAGAGCGCGCCGCCCTCGGCCGCAGCCACCGCCGCGACCGGCTGCTCGGCCAGCACCATCGGGCGCGCCCGACCGTCCGAGCCGCCGCCCTGCGCCCCGGCGCGCTCGAACTCGTCGGCCTGCGGCGCGGGGCGGCCCGCTGCCAGGGCGAGCAGCCCGAGGATGCCGACCGCGACCTCCGAGCTGGGGGCGTCCACCGACGTGCCGATCACACTGACGACCAGGCGCTCAGCCGGGGCGGCCCAGGTGCGGGAGAGCCCGGTGGGGAACCCGCCCGAGTGCCCGATCACGCTGAAGCCGTGCAGGCGACCCTCCTGCAGCCCCAGACCGTACTGGCCGCCCTCATGCAGGGACCAGACCCGGCGTCGCATCTCCCGCAGCGACCCCGGCTCCAGCAATGCACCGCCCGTCAGCACCCGTCCGGCGAAGCTCGCGATCGCCCCGGCATCCGCCCAGAACCCGGTCGCCGCCGCGAGCGCCCGGGTGCTGATCTGCTCGACCACCCGGCGCGGGCCGTGCAGCAGTGAGGTGTGACCGAGGGCGAAGCCGTCGGCCTGCTCGGGCCCGGCGGCATCGGCGGGAAGATCGGGGCCCACGCCCTCCACCCCGACCGGATCCAGCACCAGCGCGGTGACCGCCTCTTCGAAGCTCGAACCGGTGATCTCCTCGATGACCAGGCCCAGCAGGCCGTACCCGATGTTCGAATACTGCAGGTGCAGCCCGGGAGCAGCCTTCACCGCGGTGGTGCGGGCGATCTTGAGCAGCCGTGACCGGTCGGCGAAGAGGGTGCCCAGCCGCCACCAGCGCGAGTCGTCGGAGTCCCGGGTCAGGCCGGCCGAGTGCGAGAGCAGATCGCGCAGCGTGCGGTCGGCGACGGGGGACTCGGCGAGCGCGACCACGTGGTCGCCGACGGTGTCGTCCAGGCGCAGCCGTCCCTGCTCCTTCAGCCGCATGATCGTCAGCGCCGTGAACATCTTCGAGTGCGAGGCGATCCGCAGCCGGTGCGAGGTGCGCAGCGGGATCCCGGCCGGTTCATCGGCGCAGCCGACGGCGACCTCCGTGACCAGCTCCCCGTCGTGCCAGATCGCGGCCTGGAAGCCGGACTGCCGGCGCAGGTGGCGCACGGTCTCCAGCCAGTCGGGCAGCATCGCGGCGACGTCCTCGGCGGCGGCGCGCGGGAGCGGCGAGCTCCCCTCGAGGAACTGCACTGCGGAGGGCAGGGGCATGGCATCTCCTTCGAGGTGGGCGGTCGCCCGTGCAGACTACGGGCAGGACCTCTCGGCGGAGACCGTTAGCATCACCCTCGTGAAACCGTTCGTGCAGATCGCCACCCGTCCCGAAGACGATGTCGCCCTCACCGAGCGCACCGCCGTGCTCGACTTCACCGGACTCGCCGAGGACGAGCTGCTCTGGGCGCGCCTGGACCGCGACCCCTTCCCCGCTCTGCGGGCCGAGGACATCTCCGGGATCATCCTGTGCGGCAGCCCCTTCACCGTCTCCGACCCCGCCGACCGCAAGACCGCGGCGCAGCTGCGGGCCGAGGCGGAGATCTTCCGCGTGCTGGATCAGGTGATCTCCGACGACATCCCCTTTCTCGGCGCCTGCTACGGGATCGGCACCCTCGGCACCCATCAGGGCGCCCGGATCGACAAGGTCAACGGCGAGTCGCTGGGCGCCGTGCAGGTCACACTCACCGAGGCCGGCCAGCAGGACCCACTGATCCGGGAGGCCGCTCTGCCGGGGATCTTCACCGGACTGGTCGGACACAAGGAGGCGGTCAACACCCTGCCCGAGCACGCCACGGTGCTCGCCACCGGGTCCAGCTCGCCGGTGCAGATGTTCCGCGTGGGCACCCGGCAGTACGCCACCCAGTTCCACCCCGAGCTGGACATCCCCTCGATCATCGAGCGGGCCCGCGCCTATCGCGACCATGGATACTTCTCCCCCGACGAGATGGAGGACGTCTTCGCCGCGCTGCGCGGGGAGAATGCGGACCATCCGCCCCGTCTGCTGCGCGCCTTCGCGACCCTGTTCGCCCGCTGAGACGGGCGACAGTTCGCTCGTGCCCGGCACGGCGTCCCCCGTCGACGCCGCTGGCTCGGGTACCGTCCCAGCGTGCCCCGATTCACAGCTGAGCAGGTTCGTCGACGTCAGATCGTCGCGGGCGGGCTCGCACTCGTGCTGCTGCTGATGGTCGGCGGCTGCACCGCCACCGTGTTCGGTGCGCTGCGCGGCGGGGGCGACGGGCAGGCGCCCTTCGAGGCCGACGACGCCGCGATGGCGGTGACCTCCACACCGGCCGACGCCGCGGTGCTCGCGGACCTGCCCGACGGTGGCAGGCTCATGCCCGGCGAGGTGATGGGCATCGACGTCTCCAGTCATCAGCGGGACATCGACTGGGCGCAGGTCAGAGCAGACGGGATCGGCTTCGCCTACCTCAAGGCCACCGAGGGAGCCGGCTTCACCGACACCCACTTCCGCAAGAACTGGGACGGTGCCCGAGCAGCCGGCGTCACGCCCGGCGCCTACCACTACTTCACCCTGTGCTCCTCCGGCACGAAGCAGGCCGAGGACTTCCTGTCGGCCGCCGCACCGGATGATTCAGCGCTGCCCCCGGCGCTGGATCTCGAATTCGACGGCTCCTGCGAGGAGCTGCCCGGGGCGAGCGCGGTCCAGACCGAGATCGACGCCTTCACCGCTGTGGTGGAGGAGGCCTGGGGCCGCCGCCTGCTCATCTACTCCTCCTCCGAGTGGCGACGCCACTACGGCCTGCCGGTCACGGACTCCCGCGCGGACTGGCTCTTCGCCGCCGGGAAGCGGCCGTCGCAGGAGGACTGGGCGGTGTGGCAGCTGCGCTTCGACGGCACCGTCGCCGGGATCGACGGCCCGGTCGACATCGATGTGGCCCGGATCGAGACGCTGCGCGAGCACTCCGCCATCCCCGAGGGCGAGGGTGCGCTCGCGCATCCCCTCGAGGAGAAGTGAGCGCGGCGGGACCTCGTCTCAGGGCTGCAGCCGATGCCGTTCCCAGCCGCCGTCGGCGCGCGCCGTGTAGAGGATCCGGTCGTGGAAGCGATGCGGACGGCCCTGCCAGAACTCCAGGGACTCCGGACGCACCCGCAGCCCGCCCCAGAACGATGGCCGCGGCACCGGGATGTCCATGAACCGTGCTTCGACCTCTGCGTACTGCGCCTCCAACGACTCGCGCGAGGCGATGGGGCGGGACTGGTGCGAGGCCCAGGCTCCCAGCTGGGAACCGCGCGGACGCTGCGCCCAGTAGGCATCGCAGTCGGCTGCGGAGACGAGTTCCACCGTGCCCTCGATCCGCACCTGACGCTGCAGCGGGTACCAGGGCAGCAGCAGTGCGGCCCGCGGTGTCGTCTCGACCTCGCGGCCCTTGTCCGAGTCCAGGTTGGTGTAGACCACGAAACCGTCCGTGGCGTGGTCCTTCAGCAGCACGGTGCGGGAACGGGGCCTGGCCACGCCGACTGCGTCGACCGCGACGGTGGAGAGCACCACGGCCGACGGCTCCGGCAGGTCCGCGTGCTCGTCCCGATGGGCGAAGGCCTCCGCCAGCCAGACGTCGAACAGGGCCAGCGGGTCCGCCGGGGCGTCATCGGGCAGCGACCCGGCGAGATAGTCGGTGCGCTCGCCGGCAAGACGGGAGAGGACAGGGCGATCGGTCATGACCGTGATCCTAGGCCGGGGTCGCCCCCGACGATCGCATGCAGCGCGGCCAGGTGCGCGGAGAGCGCCGTGCGCCCTGAGGTGGTGAGCGAGACCCAGGTCAACCGCCGGGCATCATTGCGGACCGGGGAGAACTCCTTGCGCATCGACACCAGGTCCGCATCGGCCAGCAGCTTGAGGTTCTTCGAGAGGTTCGCGTCCTTCAGCGCCAGGGTGTCGCGCAGCACCGCGAACTCGACCTCGTCCACCGGGCGCAGTAGACCGCAGATCCGCAGCCGGACCGGGGCGTGGATGAGCTCGTGGAACGCCGGGGCGGGCTCTGC
>JAKDNE010000470.1 GCA_030451965.1 Brachybacterium sp.
TCCGCTCCCACCCCGGCGGCCGATCCCGCGCCGTCGGCCAATGCCACGCCGTCGGTCGTGGACCCGGACGCGGTCCCCTCCCAGAAGCTGATCCTCACGGTGTGCGGCAACGGTCTGGGCACCAGCCTGTTCCTGAAGAACACCGCGGAGCAGGTCCTGGATCGCTGGGGCTGGTCCTCCTACCTGGACATCGAGGCCACCGACACGATCTCCGCCAAGGGTCAGGCCAAGGACGCCGACGTCATCCTCACCTCCGGCGCGATCGCCGAGACCCTCGGCGAGGTCGGGGTGCCCGTCGAGATCATCGAGAACTTCACCTCGAAGGCCGAGATCGACGCCGTGCTGCGCCGTATCTACGCGATCTGACATTCCGCCCACCGCCTGATCCGCCGCGGCCCCTCCTCGACCCCCATTACGGAGCAAGACCATGAATGTGCTCGTCTCCATCGCTGAGTTCCTTGTCAACGAGATCCTCAGCGTGCCCGCCTATCTCATCGGCATCATCACCGCCATCGGGCTGATCGCCCTGCGCAAATCCTTCGGCCAGGTCACCGGCGGTGCCCTCAAGGCCGTCCTCGGCTTCCTGCTGATCGGCGCCGGCGCCACCCTCGTCGCCGCCTCCCTCACCCCGCTGGGCATCATGATCCAGGGCGCCCTAGGTGCCCAGGGCGTCGTCCCCACCAATGAGGCCATCGTCGGGATCGCCCAGGAGGAGTTCGGCGCTCAGGTGGCGTGGCTGATGATCCTCGGCTTCATCGTCGCGATCCTGCTGGCCCGCTTCACGCCGCTGCGCTATGTGTTCCTCACCGGTCACCACCTGCTGTTCATGGCCACCCTGATCACCGTGGTGATGGCCTCGGCCGGGATGCCCACGGTCGTCGTGGTCGTCCTTGGCGCAGTGCTGCTGGGCATCCTGATGGTGTCCCTGCCGGCTCTCGCCCAGCCCTGGACTCGCCGCATCACGGGCGACGACTCGATCGCGATCGGTCACTTCGGCACCGCCGGGTACATCGCCGCCGGCGCTGTCGGCCGACTCGTCGACCCGAAGGGCCGCAGCCGCTCCACAGAGGACCTCAAGGTCCCCGAATCCCTGCGGTTCCTGCGCGACTCCATGGTCGCCACCGCCCTGTCGATGGTCCTCATGTACCTCGTCGTCGCCGTCGTCTATCTGGTCCGTGCCGGGCAGGCCACCGCCTTCGACGCCTTCGAGGGCGGCGCGAGCAACGTCGGCAACTACCTCATGCAGTCCGTGACCCAGGGCCTGCAGTTCGGCATCGCCGTCGCGGTGATCCTCTTCGGCGTCCGCACGATCCTCGGCGAGCTGGTGCCCGCCTTCCAGGGCATCGCCGCCAAGGTGGTCCCCGGCGCGGTCCCAGCCCTGGACGCTCCGATCGTCTTCCCCTACGCCCAGAACGCCGTGCTGATCGGCTTCCTCTCCAGCTTCGCCGGCGGGCTCCTCGGGCTGCTGGTGCTCGGCGTGTGGCTCGGTCCGGTGTTCGGGCTCGCCCTCATCCTGCCGGGCCTGGTGCCGCACTTCTTCACCGGTGGTGCGGCGGGCGTCTACGGCAACGCCACCGGTGGCCGACGCGGAGCCGTCGCCGGCGGTCTCGTCAACGGCCTGCTGGTGACGTTCCTTCCTGCGCTGCTGCTGAAGGTGCTGGGCTCCTTCGGCTCCGCGAACACCACCTTCGGGGACACCGACTTCGGCTGGTTCGGCATCCTCATCGGCTACTCGGCCCGCACCGGCGTGCTGCCCGGCATCCTGCTGCTGATCGTGGTCGGCGCCGCGATCCTCGGCAGTGCCATCCTCATGCAGCGGCGTCTCGTCGACACCGGCTGGGATC
>JAKDNE010000091.1 GCA_030451965.1 Brachybacterium sp.
CCGACCTCGAGGCCGGTCGCGGTGAGCGAGCGGATCGCGGTCTCGCGGCCGGAGCCCGGCCCCTTGACGAAGACATCGACCTTCTTCAGGCCGTGCTCCTGCGCCTGGCGGGCAGCGGACTCGGCCGCCATCTGCGCGGCGTAGGGGGTCGACTTGCGCGAGCCCTTGAAGCCGACCTGGCCGGCGGAGGCCCAGGAGATGACCGCACCGGTCGGGTCCGTGATGGACACGATGGTGTTGTTGAACGTGCTCTTGATGTGGGCCTGGCCGTTGACGATGTTCTTCTTGTCCTTGCGGCGCGGCTTGCGCGCGGCGGCCTGACGGGTCTTGGTTGCCATGCGGCAGAACTCCTCTGGTGGATATGGGGTGCGCCGGATCCCTCAGCGGCGCGAAGTGACTACGGGTCAGAAGACGCCCGCGGTCCGACGGCAGATGCCGTGGATCAGCGAGTCTTCTTCTTGCCGGCGACCGTGCGCTTCGGACCCTTGCGGGTGCGCGCATTGGTCTTCGTGCGCTGACCGTGGACGGGCAGGCCACGGCGGTGGCGCAGGCCCTGGTAGCTGCCGATCTCGACCTTGCGGCGGATGTCCGCAGCGACCTCACGGCGCAGGTCGCCCTCGATCATGTAGTTCTCTTCGATGTGATCGCGCAGCTTGACGAAGTCCTCGTCGCTGACCTCGCGGACGCGCAGGTCGCCGGAGACGCCAGTTGCGGCCAGGGTCTCCAGGGCACGGGTGCGTCCCATGCCGAAGATGTACGTCAGGGCGACTTCGAGGCGCTTTTCGCGCGGAAGGTCCACTCCCACCAGACGTGCCATGTGCAGATTCTCCTACTGTCTCGGAGGCCTGATCCGATTCCTCGCCCTCGGGTCTGTTCCCGAAGCGCCGCAGCCTCCGTACTGCGGGTGACCGGCTCGCACCGGTGGAATCGTCTCTTCTCTTGTGTGCCCGCGATGCGGGCGGTGCCCCGAGGGGCGCGCCGCTCGAGGCGGCGATCACGGCAGTGGCCGGGGACTCAGCCCTGGCGCTGCTTGTGACGGGGGTTCGAGCAGATGACCATGACTCGCGCGTGGCGACGGATCACCTTGCAGTTGTCACAGATCGGCTTGACGCTCGGTTTGACCTTCATTGCTTTCCTTCTCCCGGGACGATCACTTGTAGCGGTACACGATGCGGCCCCGGTCGAGGTCGTAGGGGCTCAGCTCGACGACCACACGGTCCTCGGGAAGGATGCGGATGTAGTGCTGGCGCATCTTCCCGGAGATGTGCGCGAGCACCTTGTGCCCGTTGTCGAGCTCGACCCGGAAACGCGCATTCGCGAGCGCCTCCGTGACTCGACCTTCGACCTCGATCACGCCGTCCTTCTTCGCCATGCCTCCCCAATCTCTCGCCACCGGCAAGCCGGGTCCGAGTTCCGCGTTCCTGATTCCTCAGGCCGTGCTCACCGACCGTCGGGTGACGGTGCGGTGGTCGACACGGGTGACGCCTCGGCGAATCGTCGGTCTCGCTGATCGACACGGCGGAGCCGGTCGAGAAGTCGGCACGACGGGACTGCACGACCTGCGAGGGGACGACGCGCGCGGAGCACACCCGATGGATCACCCTACACGCGCCTCCCCGTCGAGGCGAGAGCTGGGGGCGATGACGCCGGTCACGTCACACCGACCGTCGACATCCCCGGCCCGGCCGCAGTCCACAGGCTGTTCGTCGACTCTCCGTCGGCCGTTTCTCAGCCTGCGGCGTCGTCGAGCGGGTCGGGGGCGGCGACGACCCCGCGCAGCGCGAGCTCGGCGGCACCGCCGTCGCCCTCGGTGAGCACCAGCAGCCCCTGCTCGGTCACGGCGACCGAGTGCTCGCTGTGCGCGGCGCGGCCACCGGCGGTGGCCCGCACGGTCCAGTCGTCGTGCTCGAGCACCCAGTTGCCCGGGCCCTGGATCAGCATCGGCTCGATGGCCAGGCACATGCCGGTGCGCACCTTCGGCCCACGGGACCTGGTGCGGTAGTTCATGACGTCGGGCGGCTGATGCATCGCGGTGCCGATGCCATGACCGCCGAAGCCCTCGAGGTGGGAGAGCGACTCCCCCGCCGCGTCGGTGACGAAGTCCTCGATCGCGGCCCCGATCTCGCCCACCCGCTGGGCGGTGGCGAGGGCGGTGATACCGGTCCACAGCGCTTCCCTGGTGATGCGCACCAGCTCGGCATCGGCGACGGACCGCGGCTCTCCGACCACGTGGGTGCGAGCGGCGTCCGAGTGCCAGCCGTCGATGATCAGTCCGCCGTCGATGGAGACGATGTCCCCGTCCTCGAGCGGACGATCGTCCGGGATCCCGTGGACCACGACGTCATTGACGCTGAGACAGAGTGTGGCCGGATAGCCCTGATAGCCCAGGAAGTTCGGGGTCGCCCCCGCATCTCGGATCATGTCGTGCGCCAGGGTGTCCAGCTGGTTCGTGGTGACTCCGGGCCGGATCTGCTCCGCGAGCATCTCATGGACGCTGTGGAGCAGCTTGCCGCTGCGCCGCATCACCAGTATCTGCTCGGGAGTCTTCAGCTCCACCCGCTCCGGCAGGATGCTCATCGGCCGGCGAGGGCCTCACGCAGCGCGGCCGTGACCTCATCGATCGAGGCCATGCCGTCGACCCGGCGCACCAGTCCACGCTTCTCGTACACATCGATCAGCGGGGCGGTCTGCTCGGCGTAGACGTCGAGGCGACGGCGGATGGTCTCCTCGGTGTCGTCGCTGCGTCCCTGCTCCTTGCCGCGCTCGACGAGGCGGCCCACGACCTCATCGGTCTCGACCACGAGCAGCAGCACCGCATCGAGCGTCGTGTCCAGCCCGGACAGCATCTCGTCGAGCGCTTCGACCTGGTCGAGGGTGCGGGGGTAGCCGTCCAGCAGGAAGCCGCGCTGCGCGTCGCCCTCCGCCAGGCGCGAGCGCACCATGTCGTTGGTGACGGAGTCCGGGACGTACTCGCCCTTGTCCATATAGGACTTCGCGAGGACTCCGAGCTCGGTCTCGCCGGAGACGTTCGCGCGGAAGATGTCACCGGTGGAGATCGCCGGGATCGACAGCTCCTCGGCGATGCGCACGGCCTGGGTGCCCTTGCCCGCACCGGGCGGGCCGACGATCAGCAGGCGGCGGGCTGTGGCGGATGCGGCGTCGGTGGTCGGGTTGTTCACCGGAGGATCCCTTCGTAGTGGTGCTGCTGGAGCTTCGCATCGATCTGCTTCACCGTGTCGAGGCCGACACCGATGATGATCAGGAGGGACACACCGCCGAGCGGGAAGTCCTGCGAGGTTCCGAGATAGGCGAGTGCGACCAGCGGGATCAGGCAGATCACCGCGAGGTACACGGCGCCCGCGGACTGGATCCGGTTGATCACGTAGCGCAGGTAGCGCTCCGTGGGCCGTCCCGCGCGGACGTTGGGGACGAAGCCCCCGTACTTCTTCATGTTGTCCGCGATCTCCTCGGCGTTGAAGGTGATCGAGGTGTAGAAGAAGGCGAAGAAGACGATCAGGGTCACGTAGACGACGGCATAGATCCACGAGAAGGAGAAGCCCAGGACCAGGTGGGCGTTGACCCACTGCACCCAGCCGGCCTCCGGATCCCCGAAGGAACTGGCCATCTGCGGCAGCGCCAGGATCGAGGCGGCGAAGATGACCGGGATGACACCGGCCTGGTTGACCTTCACGGGGATGTAGGTCGAGGTGCCGCCGTACATGCGGCGGCCCACCATGCGCTTGGCGTACTGCACCGGGATCCGGCGCTGCGCCTGCTCGACGAACACCATCCCGACCATGATCACCAGGGCGACGAGGACGACCAGTGCGAAGGTCAACCAGCCCTGCACCTGGAAGACCTGCGCGAAGGAGGTGGGGAAGGCCGCGGCGATGGAGGTGAAGATCATCAGCGACATGCCGTTGCCGACACCGCGCTCGGTGATCATCTCCCCCATGAACATGATCAGCACGGTGCCGACGGTCATGGTCAGCACCATGGTCAGCAGCGTCGGGATCGACTGGTCGGGGACCAGCTCGAGGTTGCAGCCCACGAAGAAGTTGCCCGAGCGGACCAGCGTGATGATGGTGGTCGACTGCAGCACTCCCAGGCCGATGGTGAGGTACCGGGTGTACTGGGTGAGCTTCGCGGAGCCCGAGGCGCCCTCCTTGTGGAGGGCCTCGAACCGCGGGATCACCACCCGCAGCAGCTGCACGATGATCGAGGCGGTGATGTAGGGCATCACGCCGAGGGCGAAGACGGAGAGCTGCAGCAGGGCACCACCGGAGAACATGTTGACCATGCCCAGAACGTTGGACCCACCGGCCGAGGTCGCCTGGTCTGCACACATCATCACGTTGGTGGCGTCGAATCCCGGGGTGGGGACGAAGACGCCGAGGCGATAGACGGCGATCAGACCGAGCGTGAAGAGGATCTTCACTCTCAGCTCGGGGGTGCGCAGCGCGCGCACGAACGAGTTCACCTGTTTCCCTCCTGGAGGTCCGGGGACGGAACCTAGGGTGTCATGCCCGTCCCGATGCCGCGGGATCTGCGCGGCCGTCGGACCGGCCCCGTATGACCACGGGATATGACGACGGGGCACCGCGGTGCAGAATATTCTGCGCCGCAGTGCCCCGTCAAAAGAGACTCACGCGGTGGTGACGGACCCGCCAGCCGCCGCGATCTTCTGCTCCGCCGAGGCGGAGAACTTCTGGACGGTGACGTCGAGCTTGACGTTCACCTCGCCCGAACCGAGCACCTTGACGGGCTGGTTCTTGCGCACGGCGCCCTTGGCGACGAGCTCCTCGACCGTGACAGTGCCGCCCTCGGGGAACAGCTCCTGCAGGGTATCCAGGTTCACGACCTGGTACTCGACGCGGAAGGGGTTGGTGAAGCCGCGAAGCTTCGGCAGCCGCATGTGCAGCGGGATCTGCCCGCCCTCGAATCCGGCCGGCACCTGGTACCGGGCCTTGGTGCCCTTGGTACCGCGGCCGGCGGTCTTGCCCTTGGAGGCCTCACCACGACCGACGCGGGTGCGTGCGGTCTTCGATCCCGGCGCGGGGCGCAGGTCGTGAAGCTTCAACGGCGATGCTGTGTTCTGGTCTTCAGTGTTCATGGAGTCAGTCCACCTCTTCGAACGTCACCAGGTGGGTGACGGTGCGGATCATGCCGCGGATCTCAGGGCGGTCTTCCTTCACCACGGTGTCCCCCATGCGCTTGAGGCCGAGGCCGCGCAGGGTGGCTCGCTGGGTCGGGCTGCCGCCGATCTCGGAACGGGTCTGGGTCACCTTGATCTGCATCAGGCACCCACCTTCTCCGCACGGGCCGCTGCGCGACCCTCGGCCTGGGCCCGCAGGAGCGCCGCCGGAGCGACGTCCTCGACCGCAAGACCGCGACGTGCTGCGACGGCTTCCGGCTCCTCGAGCTGCTTCAGCGCGTCGACGGTCGCCCGCACGATGTTGATCTGGTTGGTCGAACCGAGCGACTTGGAGAGCACGTCGTGCACTCCAGCGCACTCGAGGACGGCGCGAACCGGACCACCGGCGATCACACCGGTGCCCGGGGCGGCAGGGCGCAGCAGGACGACGCCCGCTGCATCCTCACCCTGGACCGGGTGCACGACGGTGCCCTGGATGCGCGGGACGCGGAAGAAGTTCTTCTTCGCCTCCTCGACACCCTTGGAGATCGCCGAGGGGACCTCCTTGGCCTTGCCGTAGCCGACGCCGACGGTGCCGTCGCCGTCACCCACCACCACGAGGGCGGTGAAGGAGAATCGACGGCCGCCCTTGACGACCTTCGACACGCGGTTGATGCTCACGACGCGCTCGAGGAACGCCGACTTCTCGGCCTCCTGTCCGCGGCCGCGGCCACCCTGGCGACCACCGCGGTCGCCTCCCTGGCGTCCACGATCGTTGCTGTTGTTGGAGTTGTCATCCCGTCGGCCGGAGGCCGCGGGACCGTTGTTCCGCTGCTGTGCAGCCATATTCAGATCCTCTTCTCGTCCTGTGTCCGGGCGGCGATCACAGCGCCAGGCCAGCCTCGCGAGCGCCGTCAGCGACGGCGGCCACGCGACCGTGGTACTTGTTGCCGCCGCGGTCGAACACGACGGAGTCGATCCCGGCGGCCTTGGCACGCTCGGCGACCAGGGACCCGACGGTGCGGGCCTTGTCCGACTTGGTGTTCTCCGAGCTGCGGAGGTCCGCCTCCATGGTCGAGGCCGACGCGACGGTCTTGCCCAGGGCGTCGTCGACGACCTGGACGAAGACGTGGCGCGCCGAGCGGGTGACCACCAGGCGGGGACGCTGTGCCGTGCCGATGACGCGGCGACGGACCCGCAGGTGACGACGGCCGCGCGAACGCAGCTTGCTGCCGCGGTTGCCCTTGGTGTGCTTGAGTGCGTAACCCATGATCACTTACCAGCCTTTCCGGCCTTGCGGACCACGGTCTCGTCGGCGTACCGCACACCCTTGCCCTTGTAGGGCTCGGGCCTGCGGATCTTGCGGATATTCGCCGAGACCTCGCCCACCTGCTGCTTCGAGATGCCGCTGACCGAGAACTTGGTCGGCGAATCGACGGTGAAGGAGATGCCCTGGGGCGCCTTCACCAGAACGGGGTGGGAGAAGCCGAGGGCGAACTCGAGGTCCGTGCCCTTCGCGGTGACACGGTAGCCCGTACCCACGATCTCCAGCTTCTTGGTGAATCCCTCGGTCACGCCGAGGACGATGTTGTTGACGAGCGTGCGGGTCAGGCCGTGGAGGGCCTTGGTCTCACGCTCCTCGTCGGGGCGGCGCACGATGATGGTGCCGTCCTCACCGCGCTCGACGGTGAGGGGTGCGGGCACCTCGTGGGTGAGCTCCCCCTTGGGGCCGTTCACCGTGACGGTGCGGCCTTCGATGGCGACGTTCTGCACTGCTGCCGGTACTGCGACCGGTCGGAGTCCGATGCGGGACATAGCTGTTCTCCTCTCCCGCTCACCAGATGTAGGCGAGGACTTCCCCACCCACACCCTTCTTGGCAGCCTGCCGGTCGGTCAGGAGGCCGGAGGACGTGGACAGGATCGCCACGCCCAGGCCGCCGAGGACCTTGGGCAGATTGGTGGACTTCGCGTACACACGCAGGCCCGGCTTCGAGATACGGCGGATCCCGGAGATGGCACGCTCACGGCTGTCCGAGTACTTGAGCTCGAGGATGAGGTGCTTGCCCACCTCGGCCTCTTCCTCGGTCCAGCCGAGGATGTAGCCCTCAGCCTTCAGGATGTCCGCGATGCGAACCTTCAACTTCGAGTACGGCATGGACGCGGTCTCGTGGTACGCCCCTGAGGCGTTACGGATCCGCGTGAGCATGTCCGCGATCGGGTCGGTCATGGTCATGTCTGTTGCTTCTTCCTCACCTGGTTTCCCTCAGACGCGATGAGTGCGCCGAGGGACCTCTGGCGGTAGTCCTTACCAGCTGCTCTTGGTGACGCCGGGGAGCTCTCCGCGGTGAGCCATCTCGCGAAGGCAGACACGGCAGAGACCGAACTTGCGGTACACCGAATGGGGGCGACCGCAGCGCTGGCACCGGGTGTAGGCGCGGACCGCGAACTTGGGCTTGCGCTCCGACTTCTTGATCAGGGCTGTCTTCGCCATATCAGTTCTCCTTGAAGGGGAAGCCGAGCATCTTGAGCAGCGCGCGTCCCTCGTCGTCGGTCTTCGCTGTGGTCACGACCGTGATGTCCATACCGCGGACGCGGTCGATCTTGTCCTGATCGATCTCGTGGAACATGACCTGCTCCGTGAGACCGAAGGTGTAGTTGCCGTTGCCGTCGAAGTGCTTCGGGGACAGGCCCCGGAAGTCACGGATACGGGGCAGGGCGGTGGACAGCAGACGATCCAGGAACTCCCACATGCGGGCGTTGCGCAGGGTGACGTGCGCACCGATCGGCATGCCCTCGCGGAGCTTGAACTGCGCGATGGACTTGCGGGCCTTGGTGACCTGGGGCTTCTGGCCGGTGATGGCCGCGAGGTCCCGGATGGCGCCGTCGATGACCTTGGAGTCGCGAGCGGCGTCGCCGACGCCCATGTTCACGACGATCTTGGTCAGCCCGGGCACCAGCATGACGTTCTCGTAGCCGAACTGCTCGGTCAGCTGCGTCCTGATGGTCTCGTTGTACTTGCTCTTCAGGCGCGGGGTGGGCGCCTGGGTGGCGGTCTCGCTCATCTCAGATGTCCTTCCCGGAGCGCTTCGCGAAGCGGACGCGCACCTGCTTGGTACGGCCGTTCTCGAGCTCGAGGGTCTCGACGCGGTAGCCGATCTTGGTCGGCTTGTTGTCCTCCGGGTCGACCAGAGCCACGTTCGAGACGTGGATCGTGGCCTCGCGCTGCTCGATGCCGCCCGCTCCGCCGGCCTGGTTGGGCTTGACGTGGTGGGTGCGGCGGTTGATCCCCTCGACCAGCACACGCTGGGTATCGGGGAACACCTGCAGGACGCGGCCCTGCTTGCCCTTGTCTCCGGCCTCGAGGCCGCGCGCGGCGACCTTGTCACCATCGCTGATGCGACCGGTGATCACCTGGACGAGGTCGCCCTTCTTGATCTTCATCTTTGCCATGTCACACCACCTCCGGTGCCAGCGAGACGATCTTCATGAAGCGCTTGTCGCGCAGCTCGCGGCCGACCGGGCCGAAGATGCGGGTACCGCGCGGCTCGCCGTCGGTCTTGAGGATGACCGCTGCGTTCTCGTCGAAGCGGATGTAGGAGCCGTCGATGCGACGGACCTCCTTGGATGTACGGACGACGACCGCCTTGACGATGTCGCCCTTCTTGACGTTGCCACCGGGGATGGCGTCCTTGACGGTCGCCACGATGGTGTCGCCGATGCTGGCGTAACGGCGACCGGAGCCACCGAGAACACGGATGCAGAGAATCTCCTTGGCACCCGTGTTGTCGGCGACCTTCAGTCGCGACTCCTGCTGAATCACTCGTTCTCCTATCGTCTCACCGGTTCTCTTCCCGCTCGCGGGAGCGGGCGGGCCGAGCCTTGCGGAACGGAATCTGGACCATGCCCGACGTCGCCCCTGGTCACAGACGTGGCCTCGAGCGCTGCCGTCGACCGGTCCCGGGCACCAAAAAACCCTCTGCCGGACTCACGCACTGGCGTGGTGAACGCAGGGCGTTCGCCTCTGGTGCGAGGTCTCCGACGAGGATGGATCTGGTGGGCCGGATCCTGTCGCGGATCCGTGCCGCTCACACCGCAGTGGTGTTCGCGCCAGTTCTCCGGCAACCGCCCAAGACTACGCGCCCGGCCCGTGCCTGTCACCCCTGTTCGGTGGGATCGGGCATGTGTGCTTGCTCTCCCCGCGTCGGGTGGGACGGCGCGCTCGCAGCGCCGGGGCCGCGGATCATTGCCTTCTCGCGACAGAGGGGTAGGTTCGTCCCATGATCGACATCGATGTGGCCCGGAAGCTGCGGGACGCCGGCCTGGCGTGGGAGCCGACCGACGGCGACCGCTTCGTGATCGACATCGAGGAGATGCGGGACGAGCCGTTCATGCTCTCCTCGATGGTCGTCGAGCGCTCGACGGGGCGAGCGAATACGCCCTTGTTCCGCTTCAACGGCACCACGGAGTGGGCACTGGACTCCGTCGAGCAGCACGAGGTCGTGTGGATCCCGCGGGAGGAACAGCTGCGAGAGCTGCTCGGCGAGGACTTCCTCGCTCTGCGCAGGATCGAGGACGGCACCTTCACGGTGACGCTTCGCAGCGCGGACGGCGCACAGCGCGAGGTGCCGGCCCCGCATGCGGAGGACGCCCTGGCCGGGGCGCTGCTGATCCACCTCGCGGACCGCCGACGGGACTGACTCCCCGAGCACCCGAGCCTCCCGGCCCCGCGCGCTCGGCCGCCTGTCGGAACCGCCACTCCCCCGCGCCCGGCCGGATGACGAGAAGGGCCGGCTCCCCAAGGGGGACCCGCCCGTATAAAGAACCGGAGGGGGTGACCCCGGCCCCCCCCGGCGCACATTGGGCGGTGGAGGAG
>JAKDNE010000092.1 GCA_030451965.1 Brachybacterium sp.
CGCGCCGAGGGCGGGATCGGGGCGGCGATGGGCACCCGGCGCGCCCGCCGTGCCACCCTCGCCGCCCCCGGCCCGGTGCTGCGGACCCTCGGCGTCGATGCGGAGTTCATCCCGCACGGCAAGCGCGATGCGATCCTCGCAGCCCAGGGCCTGGACGCGCCCGGCATCGCCGCGAGCCTGCGCGGCCTGCTGCCGGAGTCCTGAGCAGGCAGTCCCGCGGGGACCTGGCCGAGCCTCCCGGCTCAGCCCAGGGAGCTGCGCGGGGAGGGGTCGTCCGCCCGTGCGGTGAGGATGATCGGTGCGCCGTCGGTGACCTGCAGGGTGTGCTCCGCATGGGCGCCGCGGGAACCGTCGACCGAGAGCTGGGTCCAGCCGTCGCGCTCATCGACCTGCAGCTCGGAGGTGGTCCGCACCAGGAACGGCTCGACCGTGATCAGCTGACCGGCGCGGAGCTCGGCCCCGCCGCCGGGGGCCCCGTGATTGGGCACGAAGGGTGCCTCGTGCATGGTGCGTCCCACGCCGTGGCCACCGAAGCGCTCGTTGATCGTGTAACCGAGCGAATGCGCCTCGTTCATCACCGCATGGCCGATGTCCCCGACGGTGTTCCCGGCCCGCACCTGATCGATGCCGGCCCACATCACCTGCTCCGTGTGGCGGATCAGCTGCCGGTCCTCCTCACGGGGCGTGCCCACGGTGATCGACAGGCAGGAGTCCGCGACCCAGCCCTCGACCTCGACCGCGAAGTCCAGGGAGAGCAGGTCGCCGTCGGCCAGCACCCGGTCGTACGGGCGACCGTGCAGCACGCCTTCGTTCAGGGAGGCGCAGATGACGTATCCGAAGGGGGAGGCGCCGAAGACGGGATGGTAGTCGAGGTAGCAGCTGGTCGCCCCGGCTTCCCGGATCAGCCGATGCGCCTCCGCATCGACCTCGAGCAGGTTCCAGCCCACCGTCACCACGTCGCGCAGATGAGAGAGCACCGAGGCGACGAACTCGCCCGCCGGGCGCGCCTGTTCGAGGGTGGGCAGCTCCTGCGTCGAGCTGGGGCGGCGTCGGCCGAGGATCATCGTGCCTCCGTGGAGTCGTGGGCGAGGTGCGCAGCCGGGGTGTCGGAGTCGGGATCCTGCCAGGTGACCAGTCGGGCACCCACCCACGCGATGGTCGCGGCGAACAGCGCAGCACCGATCATGTGGAAGAACACCACCAGCTCGGGCAGGCCGAGGAAGTACTGGACGTAGCCGATGATGCCCTGCGCGAGCGTGAGCGCCACCAGCCACCAGGCGGCGACGATCGCCTCCCGGCGGGCATGGGACCGGTGCAGGACCACCAGCAGCGCGGCGAGCAGCGCGCAGAAGACGTAGACCGCGATCGCGTGCACCCGGGCGGCGATCAGCGGATTCATGGCGATCCGGGTGACGTCGCCGGAGTCCCCGGAGTGGGGGCCCGTGCCGGTGACGATCGTGCCCAGCACCAGGACCACGAAGCCCACCGCCGCCAGCGGGACGAACACCGCCATCGCCCGGGCGGGCACTGCGAGCCGCACACGTCCGTCACCGTCGTACAGCCGCACCAGCAGCACCATCGAGACGGCGCCGAGCAGCGGGGAGATCAGGAAATGCGGGCTCACCAGCCCGGGATGCAGATCGAGCCAGACCACGAAGGCGCCGATCATCGCCTGCAGAGCGGTGCCGATCAGCGGTATCCAGGCCAGGCGGCGGAAACCGGCGCCCTTGTGCCCCAACCAGCGCCAGGTCACCAGCAGCACCGCGATCGCGAAGACGCTCAGCACGCCTGTCAGCGTCCGGTTCCCGAACTCCACGAAGGGGTGGATGCCGGAGGCCATGGTCAGCTCCGGAGTGAACTGGCCGGGCTTGCAGTTGGGCCAGGTGGAGCAGCCCAGGCCGCTGGACGTCAACCGCACCGCGGCGCCGGAGAGGATGATGCCCACCTGGCTGAGGAGGTTCCCCCAGAACACGATCGCGGCCAGCCGGGCCCGACGCTGCGGGCCCCAGGACGTCAGTCGGCGGTCGGGCAGCGTGGTGATGCGGCCCTGCCTCTCGGGCAGGCGCGTCACGGAGTCGGTGGGGCGGGACATGTCTCGAGTCTAGATTCTCCGGCCGGGAATCCGCTGGGCCGTGTGGACGCATGCGACAGACGCCGCATCCGCTCCCGGCAGCGGATGACCGGACCGACCGGGGAGGAGCGGTCCGTGCCTCAGCTGTCCGTCCACCGGAACCAGCGCACGACGGCGAGCACCCCGGCCACGGCCCAGACGACCAGCACCAGGGCGGAGCCGGGCGAGAAGGGACCGGAGGCCAGGCAGGCCCGCAGCAGCTCTCCCAGAGCGCCCGAGGGCAGCAGGTCCACCAGACCCCCCAGGATCTGCGGATAGGACGAGGTCGGGAAGGCGATGCCGCCGACGGCGACCAGCAGCACGAACACCAGGTTGGAGACCGCCAGCACCGCCTCGGTGCGCAGGGTGCCCGCCACCAGCAGGCCCAGCGAGCCGAAGGCGACGGTGCCCACCAGCCATACCGGGAGCGCCCCGAGCAGGCCCAGGAGATCCGGGCGCCAGCCGATGATCAGCGCGATGACGCCCAGCACGAGCACCTGCAGCACATGGGTGGCGAGGGTGGCCAGGATCTTGCCGGCGAGATATCCGCCGCGGCCGAGCGGCGTCGTCGCCACCCAGCGCAGCACGCCGTTGCGCCGATCGAAGCCGGTGATGATCGCCTGCGAGGTGAAGGAGGTGGAGACCAGCGCCGTCGCGAAGGTCGCGGCGACCGCGGTGTCGACCGCGGGGACACCGTCGAGGCGCCCCAGCGGGAGCAGCCACAGACCGATCAGCACCAGCGCCGGCAGGGCGATGGCGACGGTGAGCTGCTCTCCGTTGGACAGCAGGATCCGCGTCTCCAGGCCCGCGTGGGCGAGGATGCGGCGCAATGGCGCAGCGGGGCGCGGGGCGCGGTCGGTGCGGTCGGGCGAGGACGGGTCCCGCAGGTCAGTCATCGACGATCCTCCTCGGTCGGGCCGACGGCCGTGGCGGCCGGGGCCCCGGACCCGTCCGGACCCGGGCCCGGATGGTCCGCATCCATCAGTTCGAGCAGCACGCTCTCGAGATCGGCCGCACCACCGGAGGTGATCTCCAGCCGGGCACCGTGCCGTGCCGCGGTGGCACGCAGGTCGGCCTCGAGCGCGGGAACCATCTCCGGATCGACGCCCGCAGCGGTGGCCTGCACGACCACTGCGCCGTCGGCCGAGCGGTGCTCGCTGATCACCTCCTGGACGGAGCCGGAGGCGAGCACGCGGCCTCGGGAGATCACGCGGACGGCGTCGGCCAGGCCCACCACGTCGTCCATCAGATGGGTGGTGAGGACCACCGCGGTCCCGGTCCGGGCGAGGCCGCGGATCAGCTCGCGCACCCGACGACGGATCGAGGGATCCATCCCGGCGGTGGGCTCGTCGAGGAACACCAGATCGGGGCGCCCGATGATCGCCAGGGCGAGGGCCAGGCGCTGGCGCTGCCCTCCCGAGAGGCGCCGCACCAGGGTGCGGGCGAAGCTGTCGATCCCGAGATGCTCGGCGACCTCGTCGACGTCCAACGGCGCCTCGTGCAGGCTCGCGCCGTAGCGCAGCAGCCGCATCGCGGAGGCACCGGAGGTCAGGCCGCCGTCCTGGATCATCACCCCCACCCGTGCCCGGTGCTGTGGGCTCGAGCGCCACGGATCGGCGCCGAGCACCCGCACGCCGCCGGCGTCGGGGCGCAGCAGGCCGGTGGCGCAGGAGATGGCGCTGGTCTTGCCGGCACCGTTGGGGCCCAGCAGCGCGGTGACCGCGCCGCGCTCGGCGGACAGGCTCAGTCCATCCAGCGCACGCACGGAGCCGTAGCTGAGCGTGAGGTCGTCGGCGACGAGGGCGGGGGAGTGGTCTTCCATGGCGCACACCATCGTAGGCCGCGGACGCAGCAGCGGTCACCGGGGTGAGCGACCGGTCACCAGGGCCTCCGGTCGCTCAGCGGCCGCGCACGTGCAGCGGCGTATGCCGGGGATCCACCACCTCGGCGGCGAGCGGCGCCTGCGGAGCGCTGCCGCCGGGACCCCAGGCCTCGGTCTCGAAGCGGTCGCGGTCATGGGCCTCGAGCAGCGGGCTCAGGTCCGGGCCCAGCGGCACCACCTGCGTGGGGTTGATGTCCTCGTGCACGTAGTAGTAGTGACGTTTGATCTGCTCGAAGTCGACGGTGTCGCCGAAGCCCGGCGTGGTGAACAGATCCTTGGTGTAGTTCCACAGGTTCGGCATGCTCGCCAACGTCTGACGGTTCGCCTTGAAGTGGCCGTGGTAGACGGGGTCGAAGCGGATCAGCGTGGGGAACAGCCGCACATCGGCCTCGGTGATCGTGGGCCCCATCAGGTAGCGGCTGCGCCCCAGGTGCTCCTCGAGCTCATCGAGGGCTGCCCACAGGGCTCGGAACTCGTCCTCGTAGACCTGCTGCGAGCCGGCGAACCCGACCTTGTACACGCCGTTGTTCACGCGGTGGAGCATCCACGTGTTCAGCGCGTCGATCTCCTCGCGCTGCGCCACGGGGTAGAGGTCCGGGGCGCCGTCGCGGTGGTGCGCGGTCCATTCGGTGGCGAAGTCGAGGGTGATCTGCTGGAAGTCGTTGGTGACCACGGCCCCGCTGGGCACGTCCACGACGGCGGGCACGGTGATCCCCCGCGGGTAGTCGGGGAACCGCGCGAAGTACGCCTGCTGGAGCCGCTCGTAGCCGAGCACCGGATCGACCCCGCCCTCGTCGAGATCGAATGTCCAGGAGCGCTCGTCATGGGTGGGCCCGGCCATGCCCACGGAGAGCGCGCTCTCCAGCCCCAGCAGCCGGCGCGAGATCAGGGTGCGGTGGGCCCAGGGGCAGGCACGCGCGGCGATCAGGCGGTAGCGGCCCGCTTCCACCGGCCAGCCGTCGCGACCGTCGCGGGTGAGGCGGTCGTCGATGTAGGACATGTCGCGGTCGAAGGCTTCGCCCGTCACGACGTAGGAGCCATGGGTGGAGTTCTCCTGGGTTGTCATCGGAGGTCCTTCGGGTCGGTGGTGCTCTGGGAGCGAGGGGGACGCACGCCATAATAGTTGAAAGTGAATGCAACCGGAAGCGCGGGTCGACCTTTTGGGTGCCAGGAGAGGCAAAACAGCTGGTTAGGGGACCCTTGGTGCCGCGCCACACAGTGGACGGCACGTATTTGGCAAGCCTTATGTTGTAAAATGAATTCTGTCGATCGATGGGAGGAGGCCTCAGTGACCACATCGGAGTCCGCACCGGGCGTCGCGCAGACCACGCGCGAGCGCCTTGTACAGGACATCTCCACCCACGGCCCGATCACGGCACGGCAGCTGGCGGAGCGTTTCGACCTCACCAGTGCGGCGGTGCGACGCCATCTCGCGGCGCTCGAGGCCGACGGTGTCATCGCCGAGCATGTGATGCCCGCCAGCCCTCGCGGCCGCGGTCGCCCCAGCAAGTCCTTCGTGCTCTCGCAGTCCGCGCACGAGAACCTGCCCGGAGGGTACGACGAGATGGCCGTGATGGCGGTGGACGAGCTCGCTCGTATCGGTGGCGACGAGGCGGTGGCCGCGCTGGCGGAGCGTCGCATCGCCGATTGGGAGAGCACCGTCGCCGAGAGGGTCGCGCAGCGCGAGGCAGCGGGCGAGACCGTCACCTCCGTGCGCAAGCTGGAGCTGCTCTCCGAGCTGCTCACCGATCGGGGATACGCCACCACGGTGCGCCCCCTGCATGTGCCGCTGCCGGCCAGGGGTGCACACTCGGACGCTGCGGCGCGTACGCTCGTCACGGCCCAGCTGTGCCACGGGCACTGCCCTGTTCTCGATGTCGCCGCAGATCATCCAGAACTGTGCGAGGCCGAGACCCGAGCCATCTCCCGAATCATCGGAGCGCCCGTCCAACGCCTCGCCACTCTGGCGCAGGGCGCCCATGCCTGCACGACACACATTCCACTCACAGAGGGAAGGACACCATGACGAGCGCACCAGAAAAGCTCTCGCAGGACGAGATCATCGATTCCATGGGCCAGTACGCCTTTGGCTGGCACGACGAGGACTCTGCCGGGGCCAATGCGCGCCGCGGACTGTCCGAAGACGTCGTGCGCGACATCTCGGCCCGCAAGAGCGAGCCCGAATGGATGCTCGAGCGTCGCCTGAAGGCGCTCAAGCTCTTCGACAAGAAGCCGATGCCCACCTGGGGACCGGATCTGTCGGGGATCGCCTTCGACCACATCAAGTACTTCGTCCGCTCCACCGAGAAGCAGGTCACCTCCTGGGAGGACCTGCCCGCGGACATCAAGGAGACCTACGACCGCCTCGGCATCCCCGAGGCGGAGAAGCAGCGACTGGTCGCCGGCGTCGCCGCGCAGTACGAGTCCGAGGTCGTCTACCACCAGATCCGCGAGGACCTGGAGGAGCAGGGCGTCATCTTCATGGACACCGACACCGCGCTCAAGGAGCACCCGGAGCTGTTCAAGGAGTACTTCGGGACCGTCATCCCCTCGGGTGACAACAAGTTCTCCGCCCTGAACACGGCCGTGTGGTCTGGCGGCTCCTTCGTCTACGTCCCCAAGGGCGTCCACGTCGAGATCCCGCTGCAGGCCTACTTCCGGATCAACACCGAGAACATGGGCCAGTTCGAGCGCACGCTGATCATCGCCGATGAAGGCTCCTACGTGCACTACGTCGAGGGCTGCACCGCCCCGATCTACGACTCCGATTCGCTGCACAGCGCGGTCGTCGAGATCGTCGTGAAGAAGGACGCACGCGTCCGCTACACGACGATCCAGAACTGGTCGAACAACGTGTACAACCTGGTCACCAAGCGCACCACGGTCGAGCAGGGCGGCGTCATGGAGTGGGTCGACGGCAACATCGGCTCCAAGGTCACCATGAAGTACCCGGCGGTCTGGCTGATGGGCGAGCACGCTCGCGGAGAGACCCTCTCGGTCGCCTTCGCCGGCGAGGGCCAGAACCAGGACACCGGCTCGAAGATGGTGCACCTGGCACCGCACACCTCGAGCTCGATCGTCTCGAAGTCGGTCTCGCGCAGTGGTGGGCGCAGCACCTACCGCGGGCTGGTCCAGGTGATGCCGGGTGCCGAGCATTCGGCCTCGACCGTGCTGTGCGATGCGCTGCTGGTGGACACCATCTCGCGCACCGACACCTACCCCTACGTCGACGTCCGCGTCGACGATGTCCAGATGGGCCACGAGGCCACCGTCTCCAAGGTCTCCGAGGAGCAGCTCTTCTACCTGATGAGCCGCGGCATGGAGGAGACCGAGGCGATGGCGATGATCGTGCGCGGGTTCATCGAGCCCATCGCGCGCGAGCTCCCGATGGAGTACGCCCTCGAACTGAACCGCCTGATCGAGCTGCAGATGGAAGGAGCAGTCGGTTGATGACGACCACCGATGTGAAGGGCGCGGAGAGCGCCGGGGACCCTACGGCGAACGAGGCTGTCGGCCACGCGGCCGGCGCGGCCCCGGTCGCCGCCAGCTCCGCGATCGACGGATCCGACGTCGCCTCGCCCGAGCTGGAGGAGGAGAACCTGACCCTGCCGGGGCAGGAAGCCTCCGCTGCCCACGCCGCACTGAACCGTGGCGCCCGCAAGCGCTCCTTCGAGGTCTCTGACCACGAGGTCCCCAAGAGCGATATCGAGGAGTGGCGCTTCACCCCGCTGCGTCGCTTCAAGGCTCTGTTCCAGGATGTCGCCAGCGATGATCGCGAGGGCGATCCCGCGGTGGATTACCAGGTCAGCACCCCTGAGGGAGCTCCCGAGGTCTCGACGCTCGCGATCGGCGAGGCTCCCCGCGGCACCGTCCTGGTGCCCGAGGACCTCCCCACCGCTGTCGCCTCGGCACGCACCGAGCAGGCGCTGCACCTGGTCGCCGAGAAGAACGTCACCTACGATGCGCCGTTCCGGGTGGACATGGTCGGCCGCGGCGCGGACCGTCGCGCCAACGCGCACATCGTGCTGGAGGCGCAGGAATCCTCCTCGGCGACGTTCATCCTCAACCACTCGGGCGCTGCGCAGTACGCGCAGAACGTCGAGATGATCGTCGGCGACAACGCGCAGATGACCGTCATCACCCTGCTCGACTGGGATGACGATGCCGTGCACATCGCCACCCATCACTCCCGGGTGGGACGTGACTCCCGCCTCAAGCACATCGCGGTCACCCTCGGAGGCAGCGCCGTGCGGCTGAACTCCATCGGTGAGTACGCGGCGCCCGGCGGCGAGATCGAGAAGCTCGGCCTGTACTTCTCGGACGAGAACCAGTTCTTCGAGAACCGGCTGTTCGTGGATCACAGTGCGCCGAACTGCGTCTCCAACGTCGCCTACAAGGGCGCGCTGCAGGGCAAGAACGCGCGCTCCGTGTGGGTCGGCGACGTGCTGATCCGCAAGGAGGCCGAGGGCACCAACACCTACGAGCTCAACCGCAACCTGGTGCTCACCGAGGGAGCGCGCGCCGACTCGGTGCCGAACCTCGAGATCGAGACCGGCGAGATCGAGGGCGCGGGCCACGCCGCTGCGACGGGTCGTTTCGACGACGAGCAGCTGTTCTACCTGCGCGCCCGTGGTATCCCCGAGATCGAGGCCCGTCGTCTGGTGGTGCGCGGCTTCTTCGCCGAGATCATCCAGCAGATCGATGTGCCCGAGATCCGGGAGCGCCTCTCGGCCTCGATCGAGGATGAGCTCGCGCGGAGCATGAACTGATGTCGGACGCCTTCGTCACCGTCGCCGCTCTGGCGGACCTCGCCCCCGGCGAGGCCATCGACGTCGTCATCGGCGACCTCGAGATCGCCGTGGTGCGCGACGAGGACGGCGGCGTCCACGCCCTCGAGGACATCTGCTCGCACGACGAGATCGCGCTGAGCGATGGCGACGTCGAGGGCTGCACCATCGAATGCTGGAAGCACGGCAGTCAGTTCGACCTGGTCACAGGTCGGCCCCTGCAGCTGCCGGCCGTCCTTCCCGTGCGGGTGTTCCCCGTGCGCATCGACGAGAGCAGCGGCGCGATCCTGGTGGATCCCACCGCGGCACCCGCCACCTGATCATCTCGGGCACCGCCGGTCGGCGCCCCATCCGAAGTTACGAATCCGCCAGAATTCCTGGTCAAGGAGAACCACTTATGTCGATCCTGGAGATCAAGAACCTCCACGCCACCGTCGAGACCCCCGAGGGCACCAAGGAGATCCTCAAGGGCGTGGACATCACCATCAAGTCCGGTGAGACCCACGCGATCATGGGTCCCAACGGCTCCGGCAAGTCCACCCTCGCCTACGCGGTCGCCGGTCACCCCAAGTACCAGATCACCGAGGGCGAGGTCACCCTCGACGGTGAGAACGTGCTCGAGATGAGCGTCGACGAGCGCGCCCGCGCCGGCCTCTTCCTCGCCATGCAGTACCCCGTCGAGGTCCCCGGCGTCACGGTCTCGAACTTCCTGCGCACCGCCAAGACCGCAGTGGACGGCGAGGCCCCCTCGCTGCGCACCTGGGTCAAGGACGTCAAGGGCGCCATGGGCGACCTGAAGATGGATCCCGTCTTCGCCGAGCGCAACGTCAACGAGGGCTTCTCCGGCGGCGAGAAGAAGCGCCACGAGATCCTGCAGATGCAGCTGCTCAAGCCCGGCATCGCCATCCTCGACGAGACCGACTCCGGCCTCGACGTCGACGCGCTGCGCGTGGTCTCCGAGGGCATCAACCGCGCCAAGGAGAGCACCGAGGTGGGCATCATGCTGATCACCCACTACACGCGGATCCTGCAGTACGTGACGCCGGACCACGTCCACGTCTTCGTGGGCGGCAGGATCGCCGAGCAGGGCGGCCCGGAGCTGGCCGAGCGCCTCGAGGCCGAGGGCTACGACCGGTACCTCGTCGGCGCCTGAGCCCACCGGACCGGTGCGGCCCCGGGGGGGTCCCCGGCCCGCCCCGGGCCCCCACCACCCGGGGGTGGC
>JAKDNE010000471.1 GCA_030451965.1 Brachybacterium sp.
CCGGCGACGCCCGGCACCCCCTCCAGGCGCTGCCGAAGGTGCGGCGGGACCAGCCCGGCGCCCGCACCGGGAGGGCCCGTGCGGCGGGAGCGCGCCGCCCGGACCTCCCGGTTCCCGCCGACGCGCAGCCCGGCCTCGAGGGTCCGTGCGGCAGCACTGGCCTGCGTGCCCTCACCCGCACGGGCGATCTGTCGCAGCAGGTGCGGGGGGATGATCCCGCAGACCGGGTGGGGGGCGCGGGGAGTCCCTCCGTCGTGGATCCGTGCGCCGTTGCTCATGGCTCCAGCATGACCCCGGGCGCCGACGAGCGGAAGGCCCTTCACCCCCGCTCTCAGGCGAGGGGGCCGGTGACCTCCTGGACCGCGGCCAGCACCGTCCCGTCCAGCAGCCGGGCCTCGGCCTCGGCGATGTCCGGGGCCAGGAAGCGGTCCGGGCCGGGACCCTCCACGGTGCGGCGCAGCACGGCGACCGCGGCGGCGCTCGGGGCCGACGGGGCCAGCGGGCCCCGCAGGTCGATCGCGCGCGCGGCGGTGAGCAGCTCGATCGCGAGCACGCGGCGCAGGTTCTCCACGCTGGTGCGCAGCTTGCGGGCGGCATGCCAGCCCATCGAGACGTGGTCCTCCTGCATCGCCGAGGAGGGGATGGAGTCCACGCTCGCCGGCATGGCGAGGCGCTTCATCTCCGAGACCAGGCCGGCCTGGGTGTACTGGACGATCATGAAGCCGGAGTCCACACCGGGGTCGTCGGCCAGGAACGGCGGCAGCCCGTGGGAGCGGGACTTGTCGAGCATCCGGTCGGTGCGGCGCTCGGCGATCGAGGCGAGGTCCGCGGAGACCACGGCCAGGAAGTCGAGCACGTAGGCGACGGGCGCGCCGTGGAAGTTGCCGTTGGAGGTGACGGTGCCGTCCTCGAGCACGACGGGATTGTCGATCGCGCTGGCGAGCTCGCGCTCGGCGACGGTGCGGGCGTGCTCGATGGTGTCGCGCACGCCGCCGGCGACCTGCGGGGCGCAGCGCAGCGAGTAGGCGTCCTGCACGCGGGAGCCCTCCGCGGCGACGTCGGCGATGATCGGGGACTCCGCGAGCAGGGCGAGGATGTTCGCGGCCGATGCCGCCTGGCCCGGATGCGGGCGCAGCGGCGCATGCAGCTCGGGCCGGAACACGCTGTCACGGCCGCGCAGGCCCTGCACGGTCAGCGCCGTGGTGAGGTCCGCGGTGCGCACCAGGTCGTCGAGGTCGGCGATCGCCATCAGCAGCATGCCGAGCATGCCGTCGGTGCCGTTGATCAGCGCCAGCCCCTCCTTCTCCTCGAGGAGCACCGGTGTGACGCCGGCCTCGGAGAGCAGTTCGGGCACGGGGCGCTCCACGCCATCACGGTCGCGGGCGCGGCCCTCGCCCATCAGCACGATCGCGCAGTGCGAGAGCGGTGCGAGGTCACCGGAGCAGCCGAGGGAGCCGTACTCGTGGACGATCGGGGTGATCTGCGCGTTCAGCAGCGCGAGGATCGTCTCGACCACCACGGGGCGCACGCCCGTGCGGCCGGAGGCGAGGGTGCGGGCGCGCAGCAGCATCAGGGCGCGCACCACCTCCGTCTCCACCTCCGGGCCGGCCCCCGCCGCGTGCGAGCGGATGAGGGAGCGCTGCAGGGCATGGCGCATGCTCGGCGGGATCGAGGTGTCCGCGAGGGCGCCGAACCCGGTGGAGACGCCGTAGACGGGGGTCTCCCCGGCGGCGAGCGCATCGATGTGCGCACGGACCGAGGCCACCTGCTCCCGGGCGGCGGGGTCGAGTTCGACGCGGGCCCGGTGACGGGAGACGGCGAGGACGTCGGCGGCGGT
>JAKDNE010000093.1 GCA_030451965.1 Brachybacterium sp.
CAGCGCTGTGGGTGACCGGATTCGACGGCGTGGGAGCGGACTGATCCGGCGTCGCCGCCGCGGGCGTCGATGCGACCCCGGTGCTCTGCGGCAGAGTCCCCGGCGCTCCCTGGGAGGAGGGCGAGGGGGCCAGCGGTGACTCCTGACCGTCGGCCCGATCCTCGGAGCGGGCGAGCGGCCAGTGCGCGCCGGCAGTGCGTGAGGGGATGTCGGGTGTCGGGGAGGACTCCCCCCGGGAGGCGGCTGGACCTGATGCCGCAGCTCCGGCGGCGACGCCCCCGGTGGCGAGAGCGCCGGTCCCGGCGGTCGCGGCGTCGCCCGACGTCGGCTCCGACTCCCTCGCCGGTTCCGGGGGCGCCGTGATCTCGAGATGGCCGGGGAACGGACTGGTGCTCCGCTTCTGGTCGAGGTGGAGGTCGGTGACCAGTGCCTGGGCCTGTGATGAGGCGTGCTGCGCCTCCTCGGCCCGGGCGCTCTCCTGCGCGGCCGACTGTGTCGAGTCGTCATCCTCCGCGGGCACCGGTGCAGGGTGCACATCCTGCTCCGTGCTGTCGACGGCAGAGGCGGCGAGAGCACCTGCTCCCACCGCTCCGACTGCGCTCGCCGCAGGTGCGGACGGCGCGGGTCGGGCGACGGTGTCCTCGTCGATGCCGCCGTCCTCGTCCGGGAGCTCGTCCTCATCCGGCGTGGAGCTCTGGTCGTGCTCTTCGTCCTGGTCCGGCACCGCGGCCATCAGTGCCGTGCTCTCCAGCTCCTCGTCGGAGGGGTCCTCGGACTCCGTGTCCGTGGAGGATGCACCGTCGGGCGCAATCGGGACGGCGGCGCCGCCGCCCCCTGCAGGGCCGCCCTCCGCAAAGGCAGGTTCCGTGGTGCGTGAATATGCCTCGAGGGTCACCGGGATGGACTGCCACGGCTGCAGCGCCTCGATCAGCTCACGCGTGGTCTCGGGGATCTCGTCGGCCGATTCGTTCAGCACCAGGTCGCACAGCAGATCCAGGTCCTCCGGGATCGCGGTGTCCACGACCGTGGACGGGGGTGGCACGGTGCCGGTGGCGTCATGCCGCGGGCTGCGACCGGTCAGCGCCCGATACAGCAGGGCGACCAGGGCGGCAGTGTCCTGGAAGGACGCCACCTCCCGGGAACGGTCGAGCCCGGGATGCGCGGCCGCCTCCACTCCGATGCCGAGGAGGACGACCTCACCGGACCTGGTGTCGACGAAGACGCGATTGGAGTCGAGGAGCTGGTGGCGCACCCCGCGCCGGCGGGCGGCCTCCAGCCCGGTCGCGGCCTCGCCGATGATCGCGCGGGCGGTCTCGGGATGCAGCGGGCCCTGGGCCAGCAGAGCGGCGAGCGGCGGGGCGGGCGGGAGCGTGTACTCGACGACTGTCGTCGGGCCGTCCGCGGATTCCGAGGTGGGCTGGGCCGTGGCGGTGTCCCGGGGGTCGTCGAGCACGACGATGTCCTTCACCGTGAGCAGGTGCGGATCCTCCACGAGGTATGCGCGCCGGACGGCGTCGGCGGCCTCCAGGGCGGCCTCGCCCTGCACGACGAACAGGACCACGTCCTCACCGGTCGAGATCGAGCGCGCACGGTGCCACACGGCACCGTCGGCGACACCCGACAGGGGGATGCGTCCCTCCAGCGTCCACCGGGAGCGCAGTGCATCCGGTTGTGGGTTCGTGTTCACGGACCGTCCTTCTCGTCGTCCGGCGGGAGTGTGCCCGTCGCGTGCATCACCCATGCTACGAGGTCATCGTCCTCGTCCGGCGGGTGAGCCGGTTCAGCCTGCGTCGCGCCACCCCGACCAGCCGCTGCACCTCGGGCACCCGCAGCAGGTGGGCGAGCACGGTGAACACCGCGGTCATCACCACGGCGATGACCCCGCCGAGCAGCACCGCGGCCAGGCGATGGCTCCACAGCAGATCCCCTGCCAGCAGCACCAGACCGGTGCCCACGGCCCAGCTGACCAGAGCGGATGCGGCGAGCCGCCCGAACAGCGACACCCCGGCGCGGGAGCTCGGCGGCTGCGTGCCGTGTCGGACGGCATGGCGGCGCAGCTGTCCTATGCCCACCAGCCACGCCACCACGTTGCCCAGGCTCATGGCGCCGGCGGCGGTCATCGCCGCGTACATCGGATCGACCAGCGTCAGGATGAGCGGGACCGACAGCACCGTGAGCGCCGCGATCGGGATCTGCGCCATGAACGGGGTGCGGGCGTCCTCGTAGGCGTAGAACACCCGCTTGATCAGATAGAGCGAGGCGAAGGGCACCAGGCCGAGCATGTAGGCGACCAGCACGGTGCCGTTGGCCCGGGCCGCGGTCTCGCCCGTGCCGCCGCCGATGACCCACATGATCGGACCCGCCAGGGCGATGAACACCGCGGTGCACAGCATCATCGGGACGGCCAGCAGTCGGTTGGTCTCGCTGTAGCGCACCAGTGCGCCGGCATGATCGGCGTCGGCCGCACTGCGCGAGATCGACGGGAACGCGGCGGTGACCAGGGTGACCGCGATGATCCCCTGCGGGATCATGAACGCCAGGTAGGCCCACTCCATGGTGAGCAGGGCCGGGTAGCGGGCGGCCAGCTCCGGCTGCCCCTGGTACTGCTCCGTCATCCGCACCGCACCGCCGGTCGCCCAGCGCGATGCCCAGATGCCGAGCTGACCGAGCCCCAGCATCGCCAGCGACCACAGCCCGATCCGGCTGAGCTTGCCCAGGCCGAGCCCGCGCACCCCCCACTTCGGCCGCAGTCGCAGGTCCAGCTTCTTGACGTACCAGAACAGGAACAGCACCTGCGCCGCGGAGCCGCCCACATTGATCACGGCCATCGCCACGATCATCGGCATAGTCCACTGGCCCGGATCGCCGACGGTGCCCCACAGACCCAGGAACAGGGCCGCGCCGAGGATGCCCACGAGGTTGTTGAACACCGGCGCCCACTGGTACGGCCCGAAGTTGTCGTGGGCGTTCAGCAGCTGTCCGCACATGACGTACAGAGCCGAGAAGAAGATCTGCGGCATCATCCAGTAGCCCAGCTGCACCGCGAGCGCATAGGTCGCCGGGGGCAGCAGGCCGCTGGTCAGGGTCAGCAGCAGCGGCACTGCGACCAGGCAGACCGCGGTGACCACCAAGGACGCCGTGGCCACCAGGGTCATCAGCCGGGAGACGTAGTCGCTGCCCCGATCCGGCCGCTTCACGGCCCGCACGATCGCGGGCACCAGGATCGCATTCAGGGTGCCGCCGCCCACCAGCAGCCAGATGGTGTTGGGCAGTGTGTTCGCCGCACTGAAGGCGTTGGCTGCAGCGGACATCGAGCCGCCGAGGATCGCGCCGAACAGGAAGTTCCGCACGAAGCCGAGCAGCCGCGAGATCATCGACCCCGAAGCCATCACCACGCTGGCCCGCAGCAGCGTGGCGCTGCTGGAGGGCACACCGTGACTGCGGTGACGGGGTACGTGATGGACCCGGCGAGCAGTGCTCATGAGCGGTCCTCCTCGGGCGGTTCGGAAGCGGGAGCGGGATCGGGGGTGGACCGGCCGGAACGGCTCAGCTCTTCGGGATCCTCGGGGCCGGCGACGCCTGGTGCCCGGGTGGCGGCCCCGGTGCGACGGGCTCTGGCCACCCCGACCACGACCAGTAGACCCATCGCGATGACCAGCACCAGCGTGGTCCAGTTCTCCCATGACGGGTTGACCGTCAGCGGTACGTCAACCGGAGCGGTCAGGGACGTGCCGTCCGTGGTGGTGACCACGGTGGTGAGGGTGACGGAGCCGTTCGCGATCGCTTCGACATCGACCGCCGCGTCGATCTGGCCACGCGCGGGGACCTCGACCACGGTCGGCTCGCCGACCTGCACCAGGGGCTTGTCGGAGGTGACCTCGATCTGCACCGTGATGGGGGTGTCCAGACCGTTGCTGATCGTGATCGGGACGCTCACGGCATCCGAGATGACGTTGTACCCGGAGGCGGGCACCACCCGGATGCGATCCTGGAGTGCGGAGGCGAGGGCGGAGGCTTCCTGGGCACGTGCCGCCGGGATCGCCGGCTCGCCGCGCCAGCGCATCGAGGTACCGGCGATGATCTCGCGGCGCGGAGCGTCCAGCGGCGCGTCATCCTTCATCGCCGAAGCGAGCGTGTCCACTTGGATCCAGGCGTTCTGGAGCTCGGTGAGCGACTCGGGGGCCAGCAGCTGCGGATCCTCGGCGCTTTCTCGATGCTTCCAGCCGCCGTCCTCGGAGGGGCCGCTGGGGTGGACCTGGTCGGCGCCGATCGCTCCGAGGGAGTAGAGCCCCTCGCCGTCGCTGCGCGGGTCCGAGGTCCATTCCTGCTGCTCGGCCGCGTCCAGCAGCGAGCTCGTGCTGTCACTGACGATCCACGGTGCCTCCTCCAGTGCGTCGAGGGCGGACCCGGTCGCGGCCGGGTCCAGCACTGCGTCGATCGACGGTGAGATCAGCAGGTGGCGGGGCGCGGTGACGTACTCGGAGGCGATCGTCGCGGTCTCCGCGAGCAGTCGCTGCTGGACCTGTTCCGTGTCGGAGCCACCGGTGAGCAGGGAGAACTCGGAGGAGAGCTCCGGATCCGGGGCCAGCAGCGTGAGCTCGGTCCCCTCCTGGTCGGTCGAGGAGTACACCCCGACGGAGCTGGGGGTCACGGAGGAGGCAGGATCCTCGCGCAGCGAGCTCGAGGGCACGATCGCTGCGGTGCCGCCTGCGGCGAGCACCGCCTCGAGGGTGTCCGCATCGGCGGTGGCGCCGTCGATCGGCAGCGCCGAGGTGCGCGGCTCGATATCGGCAGCCTCCCATGCCTGGTCGCCGTGGCCGCGGACCACGTCGGCGAGCTGCTCGGTGCCGGCCGCCCGCAGGCTGATGGTGTCCGCCCGGGCATAGGGCATGGACAGCACGGTGCGCCCGTCGGCCGCGTCCTCCAGGATGCCCGCGACCTCGGCGGAGTGCGGCTCGGGGGCGTATTCGAGGATCGTCGCCGGGGCCGTCTCCCCGTTCTCGCCAGGTGCCGGGCTGCTCTCCCCGCCGGTGTCCACCGGCATCCTCGGCGGATCCAGCAGCGCCGGGTCCAGCCACCAGTCCACGCCCTCACGCCCTGCGAGCTCGCGCACCGATGCCAGTCGGCCCGATTCGACGGAGGCACCGAAGTTCTCCGGCGACGTCGTCACGGCCGAGGCGTCCGTGGCGGCCAGCGGCAGCAGCACGGACTGGGTGATGGTGCCCTCGGCCTCCAGGGGGCGCCACACGACGAAGCTGCGCAGCGTCGCCAGGGGCTCCTGGTCGGCGACGACGGTGAGCGCGAGGCGGCGGGTGCCCCAGTAGTACGGCTTCTCGGAATAGCCGAGCTCCTCGGCGGCGACCTGCACCGTGAGGACGACCGACTCACCGGGGGCGAGCTGGTCGTGGGTCCGGGAGCTGGCGATCGCCTCACCCGATGGCTGCGCGGTGGTGTCCCCCTGCCACTCGGACAGCGATCCACGGTCCGTGACCCGAGCGGTGCGGGTGCGCAGTTCGAGGGCGAGCGCGGACAGCGGCTCCGAGGAGGTGTTGGTCACGTCGATCTGCGCCTCGAGGGTGCCGCCGGGCGCCAGCGAGGTGGGGGTCAGTGAGACGAGATCCATGCTCACCGGTGCGTCCTCGGCCGCGGGAGGCGGTGCGGAGGGGGCCTGGGGGGCGAGGTGCGCGAGAGCTCCGGTACCGGCATGAGCGGCAGGCAGAAGAGTCACCGGGCCGCTCACCAGCGCTGATGAGGTGAGGAGCAGGACCGTCAGCAGCGCCGCGAGCACCGGGCGCACGGACGGTGAGGACGACGGCATGGTGACACTGTAAGCGGCCGTTACCGTAGGGAGCCTGCAGGTGCACGAGACCTCTACAAGGCAGTGGCGCAGCGCAGGTCTCCGATCTCAGCATCCCGACCCAGGACAGGACCCCCCGTGACCGATCCCGTCGACGACACCGCCGACACTGCCGACACCGCCCAGCGGCTCGACACCGCCCAGCGGCTCGACACCGCCCACCGGCGCGCGGCCTCGATGTTCCAGGCCCTGCCCGAGGAGATCCACGTGCTGGGTCGGATGTTCGAGGCGGCCGGGCACGAGCTCGCCCTCGTCGGCGGACCGGTGCGGGACGCGGTGCTGGGCCGCTCGAGCACCGATCTCGACTTCACCACCTCTGCGCGGCCCGAGCAGACCGAGGCGATCCTGCGGGAGTGGACGCAGGACGGTGCGATCTGGGACATGGGTCGCGACTTCGGGACCCTGGGGGGCATGCGCGACGGTGTGAAGGTCGAGATCACCACCTACCGCACCGAGTCCTACGACCCCACCAGCCGCAAGCCGCAGGTGGAGTACGGCGACACCCTGGCGGGCGACCTCTCGCGACGCGACTTCACCGTCAACGCGATGGCCGTGCGTCTGCCGTCGCTCGAGCTCGTGGACCCCTTCGACGGTCTCGCCGACCTGGCCCGCACCCTGCTGCGCACGCCTGTCGGCCCGCAGCAGTCCTTCACCGACGATCCGCTGCGGATGATGCGGGCGGTGCGCTTCGTCGCCCAGCTCGGCTTCCGCATCGAGGACGTCACGGCCGATGCGATCGAGGAGCTCGCCGAGCGGATCACGATCGTCTCCGCGGAGCGGGTGCGCGAGGAGCTGGTCAAGCTGATGCTCGGCGCCCACCCGCGCGGCGGGCTCGAGCTGCTCACCGAGCTGGGCCTGGCCGCGCACGTGCTGCCCGAGCTGCCCGCGCTGCAGCTCGAGATCGATGAGCACCACCACCACAAGGACGTCTACCAGCACACGCTCACGGTCCTGGACCAGGCGATCGACCTGGAGAGCCCGGCCGGCTCGGCCGGCCCCTGCGAGGCTCCCGACCTGGTGCTGCGCCTGGCCGCGCTGCTGCACGACATCGGCAAGCCCGCCACCCGCCGCTTCGAGGAGGGCGGGGTGGTCACCTTCCGCTTCCACGAGACCGTGGGAGCGAAGATGGCCGCGAAGCGGATGAAGGCCCTGACCTTCGACAAGGACACCACCAAGAAGGTGGCCCGCCTGGTGGAGCTGCATCTGCGCTTCCACGGCTATGTCGACTCGCCGTGGTCCGACTCCGCGGTGCGCCGCTACGTCACCGACGCCGGGGAGCTGCTGCAGCACCTGCATCGGCTCACCCGGGCCGATGTCACCACCCGCAATCGGCGCAAGGCCCGCACCCTCGCCCGCGCCTACGACGAGCTCGAGGCTCGCATCGACCGGCTCGCAGAGCAGGAGGAGATCGGGAAGATCCGACCCGACCTGGACGGCAACCGGATCATGGAGCTCCTGGCCCTTCCGCCCGGTCGGGTGGTCGGCGAGGCGTACAAGCATCTGCTCGAGCTGCGGATGGAGCATGGACCCCTCGGCGAGGAACGGGCGATCGAGGAGCTCCGCGCCTGGTGGGCGGCTCGCGAGGAGTCCTGACCTGCCCGGGGCGCGCACGCCCCGCGCACCCCCGGGGTATGGAGGTCGTGTGAGGACCCTCCCGCACCGATGTGAGCGGGACCGCACCTGACGTGCACACCCTGTGTGCTTCAGCGCCGGATCATTCCGTCCGGCGTGCTGTCGTGGTCATACTGAGTGGCTGGGTGCGCAACGGAACGACAGCAGCGCCCGCACACGTCCGTGCCCCCCGAAGGACCAGGAGCAGCCATGAGCGACTCTCGACGCTCGTCCCGCGGCTCGTCGGATCGATCGCGTCGATCGAAGAAGCCGACGACCGGTGGTGCCCGTCGCGCCGCTGGAGTGCGTCGCGCCTCGACGCCCGACTCCTCCAGGTCCTCTGCCCCGAAGTCCTCCGGGAAGACGTCCGCGCCCAAGAGCACCAGCCGCACCGGTCGCCCGGCGGCCGCCGGCTCCGCAGCGGGCGGTGCGGGCGCGGCGAAGCGGTCGACCTCGGCGAAGGGTTCCAGCTCCGCGAAGCGGACGACGCCGGTCGCCGGTGCGCAGAAGCCGCCCAGCGGCCACACCTCGGTCAAGGCCCGTCATGCCGGTACCGCGTCGGCCGCCGCCGCCCCGAAGGGCCGTGCGAAGAAGGCCGCCGCCACCAACTTCCTGAACTACCCGCGCGCCGGGGCGAAGAACCCCTGGCGCTGGATCCCCTCGCTGCGGCTGATCGTCGGCGCGATGGCGCTGATGGTGCTGGCCGGTCTCGGCTTCGCCGTGTGGCTGTACAACGACACCGAGGTGCCCGAGCCCTCGGACTTCGCCCTCGCCCAGACCTCCCGCGTCTATTACGCCGACGGCGAGAGCGAGATGGGACAGTTCAGCGAGATCAACCGCACCGAGCTGCCGGCCGACGAGATCCCCGACGACATCAAGCAGGCGGTGGTCGCCAGCGAGGACTCGAGCTTCTACGAGAACCGCGGCGTCTCCCCGCGCGGCATCGTGCGCTCATTGGTCAACAACGTGCTGGGCAGGGACCGGCAGGGTGGCTCGACCATCACCATGCAGTACGTCGAGCAGTACTACACCGGCACCGAGACCTCCTACGCGGGCAAGGCCAAGGAAGCGATCATGGCCTTGAAGATCGACCAGGAGCTGCCGAAGGACGAGATCATCTCCCGATATCTCAACACCATCTATTTCGGACGCGGCGCGTACGGCGTCCAGGAGGCTTCGCAGGCCTACTTCGGCAAGGACGGCTCCGAGCTCACCGAGGCCGAGGCCGCACTGCTGGTCGCAGTGATCCCCAGCCCCTCGAACTACGACCCCGCGAACAATCCCGACAAGGCCACGAGCCTCTGGGACCGGGTGATCACCCGGCAGGTCGGGCTCGAGCAGATGACCCCGGCAGAGGCCGACGCCCTCGAGTTCCCCGAGACCATCGAGCCGCGCTCCGAGAACTCTCTCGGCGGCCCCGATGGCTATCTGCTGACGCAGGTGCGCAATGAGCTGATCGAGCAGGGTTTCACCGAGGACGAGATCAACACCGGCGGTCTCTCGATCGTCTCCACGATCGACCCCGCGATCCAGGACAACACCGTCCAGGCCGTCGACGACCTGCCCGACGACCGGCCGGAGAACAACCGGGTCGGCACCGTGACGCTCGATCCCGCCAACGGCGCGATCCGCGCTATGTACGGCGGACCGGACTACGTCACCCAGTCGCAGAACGATGCCACCCAGTCCCGGATGCAGGCCGGGTCGATCTTCAAGACCTTCACCCTGATCACGGCGCTCGAAGAGGGATTCCCGTTGGACTCGCGCTGGGACGGGAACTCCCCGAAGAACTTCCCCGAGGTCCCCGGCGGCTGGCAGGTCAGCAACTTCGGCGACACCGACTACGGACGGGTGTCGCTCGAGAAGGCGACCGCCAGCTCGATCAACACCGCGTACGCCGAGGTGAACATCGAGGTCGGTCCGGAGAACACGATGGAGACCGCGACCGGGCTCGGCCTGCCGGAGGACACTCCCGGCCTGGATGCCGTGCCGTCCAACGTGCTGGGCTCGGCCTCACCGACGGTCGCCGAGATGGCCGAGGTCTACGCGACCATCGCCTCCGGGGGCCTGCACCGGGACTCCTTTATCGTCGAGTCGGTGACCCGTCCCGACGGCTCCACCCGCTACGAGCACGAGGGTGAGGAGACGCGTGCGCTGGACGAGGATGTCGCGACCAATGCGACCGTCGCACTCCAGGGCCCGCCGACGGTGGGCTCGGCCCGGAGCCTGGGCGGCGTCATGAACGGCCGTCCGGTCGCCGGCAAGACCGGCACCTCCGAGAAGTTCCGCTCCGCGTGGTTCGTGGGCTTCACTCCGCAGCTGGTCACGGCCGTGGGCATGTTCCAGCCCGGGGAAGACGGCTCCGAGCAGCCCCTCACCTCCTTCGGGGGTGTGCGGGACATGACCGGCGGCAAGTTCCCCACCGACATCTGGGGCGACATCATGTCTACCTCCCTCGAGGGGCAGGAGATGCTCGACTTCCCCGACGAGGTCAGGCTGGACAACGAGACCCGGGAGCG
>JAKDNE010000094.1 GCA_030451965.1 Brachybacterium sp.
CCCCGCCCGAGGCCGCGGGCTGCCAGGACTGGGATCCGCTGGCCGCCCAGCGCGGTCTCGGAGGTGTACTGGCCCTGGAAGTTCGCCAGCCCCAGCGGGGCGGTGCGCAGCTTCCCGCCCGGCGCCATGATCAGCGCGATGAGGAACTCGTTCCAGGTCCACATGAACACCAGCACCAGCATGGTCACGATCGCCGGCCGGGAGGCGGGCACCAGGACCCGAACCAGGGCCTGCAGGGGTCCGGCACCGTCGAGCGCGGCGGCCTCGATGAGGCTGGTGGGCAGGGCCCGGAACTGGGCCCGCAGCCAGAAGGTGCCGAAGGCGATCGACTGCGCCACCTGCGGCATAGCGATCGCGATAAAGGTATCGGTGAGCCCCAGGGAGCGCAAGTCGAAGAACAGCGGGATGATCGTCGCCTCGGCCGGGATCATCAGCCCCAGCAGGAACAGGTAGAACAGCACCGTCGAGCCGCGGAAGCGCATGGTGCCGAAGGCGTAGCCGGCCAGGATCGCGAGCACGGTCGCGAGGCTCACCACGATCGCGGCGACCACCACCGAGTTCCCCAGCGACCTCCCGAACCCGCCGATCGTCCAGGCGCGGGCGAAGTTCTCCAGGTGCAGGCCCCCGCTCTCGCCCAGCGGGGCGGAGACGGAGGTGGCCAGGATGGTGAGCACCGGGGTGAGCGCGAAGGCGGCGAAGCCCAGCAGGATCACGTAGTTCAGCGTCGTCTCGGCGCGGGAGACCCTCATGACTCACGCTCCCCGATCCGGGTCACGCCCACGTTGATCACGAAGATCAGAGCCGTCAGCACGATCGCGACCGCGGAGGCAGAGCCGACAGTGCGCAGCTCGAAGGCCCGGAAGTACACCTCGAAGCTCGGCACGGTGGTGGTGTTGCCGGGTCCACCGGAGGTGGTCATGTAGACCAGGTCGAAGGTCTTCAGCGCCGCGATGATGGTCAGCACCAGCGCCACGGTGATCTCGCCGCGCACGGCGGGCAGGGTGATGGCGAAGAACTCCTTGATCGCCCCTGCACCGTCGAGACGGGCGGCCTCGAACAGCTCCGCGGGGATGCGGCTCATGCCGGACAGCAGCAGCAGCATCACCAGCCCCATCTGCACCCAGGTGCCGATGAATCCCACCGCCGCCAGCGCCGTGCCCGGGTCCCCGAGCCAGCCCCGGGTGAGCACGTCCAGGCCCACCGTCCGCAGCACATCGTTCAGCAGCCCGTACGGGGAGTAGATCTGCCGCCACGCGACCGCGACCACGACCAGGGCGATCACCTGCGGCAGGAAGATCACCGTGCGGAAGAAGCCCATCCCCCGCACCTGCCCGCGCCGCAGGATCGCCGCCAGCACCAGCCCGACCACCAGCGGGATCACCGAGTAGAAGACGATCAGGACCAGGGCGTTGACGATCGCGCGCCGGAAGTCCTCATCCCCGGCCAGGTCCATGTAGTTGCCGAGCCCCACGAAGGTGGAGGGACCGAAGCCCTTCCACTCGAAGAGGGAGAACTGCGCGGCCCGTCCCAGCGGATACAGCGCGAACGCGCCGTAGACCAGGAATGCCGGCAGGATGAACAGGTAGGGGGTCAGCGGGCTGCGGGCCACCGCGGAGGGTCTGCCGCGACGGGAGCCGAGCGAGGTGCCGGGGTGCCCCTCGGGCGGCCCGTCGGCCGGTGGCCCGCCGGTGGATCTGGACTCCATGGGGTCAGGATCCCTCGGTGAACTCGCCGTAGTCCTCCTGCAGGGCCTCGGCCGCGCCGGCGGGATCGGTCTGGCCGCCGATGAGCTCCTGCAGGGTGGCTCCGGCGGTGTCGGCGAACGACGGGGTCGCGTAGTCGAGGTAGGGCAGCAGCGTGCCCTCGGTGGAGACCGTGTCGAAGGCCTCGTAGATGTCCTTGTTGACGCCGGAGTCCGGGGCCAGCTCGGCGGTGCGGTTCACCGGCATGCCGCCGTTCTCGGCGATCATCGCCATCGCGTCGTCGCTGGTGATGAAGTCGATGAAGGCGGCGGCCGCAGCCGGGTTCTTCGCCGCGGCGGGGATCGAGAACGGGATGCCGGTGCCTCCGGTGGTGGCGACCGTCCCGTCGGCTCCGGGCGGCGGGGCCATGAACCGCAGGTCCTCGCCCATCACAGCCTCCATGTCGGGGCCCAGCCAGGAGCCGCCGATCAGCAGCACGCCCTTGCCCTCGGTGTACAGCGGCCAGGCGTCGTCGTAGGCCAGGCCGTTCGGCGAGTCGCCGAGCGCCCCGCTGCTGCCCCAGTCGGAGAGCTGGGTCAGGGCGGCGAGGTTGTCGTCGCTGGTCCAGTCCGCGCCGGCGTTGCCCATGCCGAGGGTCACGATGGTCTCGGCGTCCACGAAGTTGGCCTGCAGCGGGCCGAAGACGTGCAGCGCCGGCCACTGGTCGAGGTTGCCCAGGTTGATCGGCAGCTCGTCGGCCTCGGCGGCGGCCTCGACGAGCGAGAAGACCTCGTCCCAGCTGGTCGGCGCCTCCAGGTCGAGCGCATCCAGCTTCTTCTGGGAGTAGTAGATGCCGCACACCTCGCCGGTCTGGGCGATGCCGTAGAGGTTGCCCTCGCCGAAGGTGACGCCGTCCTCGGAGTAGCTCATCTTGCTCAGCACGCTGGGGGCGAAGCGGTCCGTCCAGCCGTAGGCCTCGGCATAGCCGGAGAGATCGGTGAGCAGACCGTCGGCCACGAAGCTGCCCATGTCGCCGCGCGCGTTGTTGACCTGCAGCACGTCGGGCACCTCGTTGCCGGACAGGGCCAGGCCCGTCTGCTGCTGGAGGTCGTCGAAGGACTGCGAGTTCCGCTCGACGGTGACGTTGGGGTACTTCTCCTTGAATGCGCCCAGCAGGGCCTCGATCGCGTCGTTCTGCGCGCCGCGCACCTCCTGGTCCCACACCACCAGGGTGATGTCGCCCAGGGCCGCGACGTCGGTGTCGACCTCATCGGCCGCGGGTGCCGGGGCCTCGCTGTCGCCGCCGCCGCCGTCGGAGCCGGGGGCGCAGGCCACCAGGAGTCCGAGCCCGCTGAGCGCAGCGGTGGTCCCGAGGAAATTCCGTCGTCGCATGATGTCCTCCTGTGGTCGTCGTCGGCGGTGCGCCGTCGCGGTCGCCGTGTCCGGGCAGGCGCCCGTGTGCTCCACGACACCATGATGACATGAGTTGCGCGGAACTGCACGGGTCTGCTCGAACATGCGCGAAGTTGTGTGCACGGTGCTACGGTGACGCCATGCTCAGCGAGGAACGGCATCAGGCGATCACGGCGGTCATCCACCGCCGGGGCACCGTCACGGTGGCCGCGCTGAGCGCTGAACTGGGCGTTTCCGAGGCCACGATCCGCCGGGACCTCGACGTGCTCGACGAGGCCGGCTCGCTGCGCCGGGTGCGCGGCGGCGCCACCGCCCGACGCGGCTCCGTGCGCCCGGAGGCCGATCTGCGCTCCTTCGCCGACGTCGCCGGCTCCTCCACCGCCGCCAAGCAGTCGATCGCGGCACGGGCCTGCGCCCAGGTGCGGGACGGCGAGGTGATCGCCCTGGACATCGGCACCACCGTCGCGGCGATGTGCCCGCTGCTGGCGGAGCGCTCCCTCACCGTGGTCACCGCCTCGCTCGCGGTGGTGCGCTCGCTCGGCGCCGCCCCCGACGTCGACATCGTGATCCTGGGCGGACTGCTGCGCCCCAACTACGACTCGATGGTCGGCACGCTCACCGAGTCCGCACTCGGCCAGGTGCGCGTGGACCGTGCCTTCCTCGGCGCGGCGGGGGTGCGACCCGATGGCGCAGTGCTCGACTCCACCCCCAGCGAGGTGCCGATCAAGCGCGGCCTGCTCGATGTCGCCGCCGCCTCCTACCTGCTGGCCGACCACGAGAAGTTCCCCGGCTCCGGATTCCTGGAGATCGCGCCGCTGTCGCGCTTCACCGCCCTGATCACCGACCGCTCACCGCTGCCCTTCGACATCGTGCTCCCCGAGGGGGAGGACGTGGAGGTGCTGCTGCCATGAAGGAAGTGCTGCTGCCATGAAGCTCGCCATCCTGGGAGGCGGAGGCTTCCGCGTCCCGCTCGTGTACGAGGCGGTGGCCACGGCCGCCACCGGACTGGCCGTGGACGAGGTCTCCCTGTACGACGTCGACCCCGCTCGCCTGCGCACCATCAGCGCCGTGATCGACGGGATCGCCGAACGCCTGCGCGCCGAGGGGCATGGCGAGACCCTGCCCCGGCTCACCGCCACGACCGACCTCCGCGAGGCCGTGACCGGCACGGACTTCGTGTTCTCCGCAGTGCGGGTGGGCGGCGCCGAGGCCCGCACCGTCGATGAGCGGGTCGCGCTCGGCCTGGGCCTGCTGGGCCAGGAGACCATCGGTCCCGGCGGTCTCGCCTACGCGCTGCGCACGATCCCCGTCGCCCTCGACATCGCCCGGACGATCGCCGAGGTCGCGCCGGGCGCCTGGGTCATCAACTTCACCAACCCCGCCGGGATCGTCACCGAGGCGATGCGCACCGTGCTCGGGGACCGCGTGGTGGGCATCTGCGACACCCCGATCGGACTGGTGCGGCGCGTGGGCCGCCTGCTGGGCGTGGACCTGGTGGCCGGCGAGCGCGGGGCCGATGGAGTCCCGGCCGGCTTCGACTACGTGGGGCTGAACCACCTGGGCTGGCTGCGCTCGGTGACGATCGACGGCACCGACCGCCTGCCCGGCCTGCTCGCCGATGATGCCGCCCTCGAGGAGATCGAGGAGGCCCGCCTGATCGGCAAGGACTGGGTACGGGCCGACGGCGCACTGCCCAACGAGTACCTCTTCTACTACCTGCACACCTCCGCCGCGATCGACCGGATCACGGGCGCCGCGACCACGCGCGGGGAGTTCCTCGCCAAGCAGCAGGGGGACTTCTACCTCGCCGCCGCGGAGCATGCGACCGACGAGGGATCGCCGGAGTCCTGCTGCACCTCGCCGCTGGATCTGTGGCGCTCCACCCTCCACGAGCGCGAGGCGACCTACATGGCCGAGTCCCGGGACGAGGAGCGGCGCGAGGAGGACATCGCCGGCGGCGGCTACCAGGAGGTGGCGCTGCGGCTGATGACCGCGATCGCCACCGGCCGCAGCGAGCGGATGATCCTCGATGTGGGCAACGCCCCCGCCGGCAGCGACGCCCCGCCCGCGCAGCGGATCGTGCCCGAGCTGCCGGCCGATGCGGTGCTCGAGGTGCTGTGCCTGGTCGACGGCGAGGGCGTGCAGCCCCAACCCGTGGCCCCGGTGGAGCTGGGGCGGCTGGGCATGATGAGCACGCTGCGCGCGGCCGAGCGGAAGATCCTCGAGGCCGCCCTCACCGGTTCCCGGGATGCGGCCTGGCAGGGCTTCTCGACCCACCCGCTGGTGAGCTCACCGCAGCTGGGAAAGCAGCTGCTCGAGGGCTACATCGCCGGGCACCCGCAGATCGCGGCCCTGCTCGGCGAGAGCTGAGCGCCGGCTCAGAAGCCGGGGTCGGCGGGGTCTGGTCCGATCCGTCCGTCGGCGCTGTCCAGGCCGTTGATCTTCTCGATCTCCTCGCCCGTGAGCTCGAGATCCGCGGCGGCGAAGTTCGAGACGCCGATGGACTTCGCCTTCCCCTGCTCCTGCAGCTCGATGAGCGCCTTCCAGGACTCGAGGTGCGTCCCCCGCTGGGGGCTCGCCCAGTGGATGAGGTACAGATCCACGTGCTCCATCTCGAGCGTGTCGAGGGAGGTCTCCAGCGCGTCCTTCGCGGCGTCGGATCCCTGGTCGCCGTTGGCCGGCTTCGTGGTGATGAACAGATCCTCCCGCGGCGTGCCGGAGGCCTTCACGGCGCGGCCCACGCCGCCCTCGTTCTGGTAGCCGGCCGCAGTGTCGATGTGGCGGTAGCCGGCCCCGATCGCCTGGCCGACGACGTCCTCGGCGATCTCGTCCGTCCGGTAGGGCACCCCGCCGAGGTGCTCGAGCGCCGCGCGGCGGACCGACGGGCCTCTCCACCGCTGCTCCCGATACGGTGGCCGCGGCATCGCGCAGGTGCCGCGCACCGTCGTCCCGTGGCGCCCGCGGTCGAGCAGGCCCCGCGGCGAGCAGCCCGACCCGCGCACCGATCTCCGTCCTGAAACGAGCGTGGCCCGTGAGCCTCTCCCTGGTCCTGACCCTCATCGCCCTGGTGCTGGTCTGCGCGATCATCCAGCGGGTCGCCGGAATGGGGCTGGGCATCGTCTTCGCCCCGTACGCCGTGGTGCTGATCGGTGCGCACGAGGGCATCATGCTGGCGAACTTCCTGGGCGGGCTCATGCCCATCGTGATGCTGCCGCGGATCTGGTCGCAGATCGAATGGGACAAGGTGCTCTGGCTGGGGCTGCCCGCGATCGCGGTGATGCCCGGCGCGGCCTGGCTCTCCACGATCTCACCGCCCGCGCCGCTGTACCTGGTGGTGGCGTCGCTGGTGCTGCTGAGCCTGGTGATCTCGGTGCTCCTGGCCCGCGTGGACACCCGGGTGGACGGTCGCACCGCGCAGGTCGCCACGGGGGTCGGGATCGGGCTGGGCACCGTGCTCGGCGGCGTCGGCGGCCCGGCCGCGACGGTCTACGCGGTGCTCTCGCGGTGGCCGGCGCTGCCGATGGTGGCGACGCTGCAGCCGCTGTGGATCCTCGTCTCCTGGGTCTCCTTCGGCTCGAAGCTGGCGTGGGACGACGGCCAGCTGCCCGAGCTGCCGGGGTGGGTGTGGGTCGCGATGCTCGCGGCCGTGGTGATCTCCGTCGGCGTCGGGGAACTGGTGCAGAAGCGGATGCGCGAGAGCGGCATCCATCGCCTGGTGATCGTGCTCGGCTTCGTCGGCGCGCTGCTGTCGCTGTGGACCGGGCTGCGACTGCTGCTGGCCTGACTCCGCGCCTCGCCGGGCGGGGCCGCGACCGCTTCGACCGTGACGGCCGCGACTCTCGGGTGCGAGGATGACCTGCACGTCCTCAACCGCTCCCGGAGCTTCCATGCCTGCCACGATGCAGCTCGCCCCTGCCCCTTCGCGCATCGGCATCGCCGGCATCGCGATCGAGTCCTCCACGTTCACGCCCTACCGTTCCGGCGCCGATGATTTCGAGGTGCGTCGCGGCACCGCCGAGATCCTGGATCGCTATCCCTTCGAGCTGCCGCCGGCCGAGTACGTCGGCGTCCTCCACGCCCGCGCCCTGCCCGGCGGACAGCTGGACCGCGAGGTGTACGAGGGCTGGAAGGCGGAGATCGTCGAGGGTCTCGCGGCCGCGACGGCGGAGGCGCCGCTGGACGGCTTCTTCTTCGACATCCACGGGGCGATGAGCGTGGTGGGCCTGGACGATGCCGAGGGCGACCTGCTCACCGCGATCCGTGCCGTGATCGGGCCGGGGGTCGTGGTGGGCACCGCGATGGATCTGCACGGCAACGTCTCGCACACCCTGTTCGAGGCCTGCGACCTGCTCACCTGCTACCGCCATGCCCCGCACATCGACGCCTGGGAGACCCGCGAGCGCGGGATGCGCGACCTGGTCGAGGCCGCCGCCCGGGTGCGGGAAGGCGGGCCGCGCCCCCACAAGGCGCTCGTGCACGTGCCGATCCTGCTGCCCGGGGAGAAGACCTCCACCCGCATCGAGCCGGCGAAGTCGCTGTACGCCCGGATCCCGGAGATGACCGAGCGGACCGGCGTGACCGACGTGTCCTGCTGGATCGGCTTCGCCTGGGCGGACCAGCCCCGCTGCCAGGCCGCGATCGTCGCCGTCGGCGAGGAGGCCGAGGCGGTCCGTGCCGCCGCGCTGGAGCTCGCCACCGCGCTCTGGCAGGCGCGGCACGAGTTCGAGTTCGTCGCTCCCACCGGGTCCTTCGAGGACTGTCTCGACCAGGCGATCACCTCGAGCGCGCGCCCCTTCTGGATCTCCGACTCCGGCGACAACCCCGGCGCCGGCGGCGCGGACGACACCACGCACTGCCTGTCCCGTCTCGCCGCCCGGGAGGAGATCCGCGCCGACCAAGTGAGTGCGCTGATGGTCTCGCTGGTGGACCCCACGACGACCGATGCAGCCTGGGCAGCGGGTGTGGGCGGGCGGCTCACGGCCCAGGTAGGCGGGAAGATCGACGCCCGCGAGCCCGGCCCGGTGCCACTGGCCGTCGAGGTGAGTGCCCTGGACGAATCGGGACCGACGGGCCGCGCCGCCGCACTGCGGGTGCTGGATGAGCACGCCTCGACCGCAGCGTCGGAGGGCGGCTCTGCGGCCGATTCGTCGGCGGTTCCGGCCGCCCTGGCCGCCGCGCAGCCGACGGGGCTCACCGTGGTGGTCACCGCCCGCCGCTCCCAGTGGGCGACGCGAGACATGTTCGCGCGGCTCGGCCTGTCGATGACGGGATTCGACCTGGTCACCGTGAAGATGGGCTACCTCGAGCCCGAGCAGTACGAGGCGGCTGCGGACTGGCTGCTCGCCCTCACCCCGGGCGGCGTGGACCAGGACCTGCTGCGGCTGGGCCACTCACGGATCCTGCGCCCGATGATCCCCTTCGATTCCGAGATCCCGGCGCCGACCTCAGCCGACGTGGTGGTCGGGGGCGGGGCATAGACGCTGCCGGTTCCCCGTTGCGTCGCGCCGGCACTCGGATCTCTAGACTCCGTCGGACGGCGTCGAGCCCGTGGTCCCGGTGCCACGGGAGCGCTGTGTCAGGGCGTTGACCAGGCCGGCAGCGCTGGTGGCATCGTCCACGGTGATCGCGACATCGCTGAGGCCGTCGCGGCGGAGGAGCAGCCCGGGGCCGCGCCGCAGCACGAGGCCGATGCCGTGACGGGAGCGGCGGTACCCCCAGCCGCCCCAGTGCAGGGGGTCGATCTCGACGGACTCGGCAACGGTCACGGCCTCCAGGGCGTAGGTGTGCCGAGGCCACCGCTGCAGCCCCCAGGACACCCGGACCCCGCTGCGATCGGCACGCACCGTGATCTGGTGGGCCGCGAGGAGGGCGAGTCCGACGACGAGCACGGGCACCCCGGCCGCCGGGGCGGTGAGCAGGAGCCCACCACCGAGTGCCACCAGGATGACGCCGCCCAGCAGGAGGGGGAGCGAGCGCGCCCTGCCCACCCAGACGGCACGCTCGCCCGGCTTCAGGTCGAGCATCGGGACGGGGCCGGTGCCGGTCTCGAGCCGAGCGTCAGGGCGGGGAAGCACGGTGTGCAGCAGGAGCGCAGGCACCACCGGGCTGATCGTGAGCAGCACGAGCAGCCACGTAGGCAGCGCGGCGGCGTGGGGGTCGCCGGAGCCGGCGGCCGCCACCATGGCGCTGAGTGCAAGCCCGCAGAACAGCCAGGTCAGGAACCCCATCACGAGGGTGACCGAGGATCTGGCACGGTCGGCCCTGCCGGTCCACACGATCGCCGCGCCGATGCCGCCGGTGATGGCGCTGACCAGCAGCAGGAGCCCGAGGAGCTGGGAGCGGGCCATGGTCCCATCCACGGCACCATGCAGGTTCCAGTGGGAGGGCATCGGGTCGGGCAGACGGCCCCACAGGGTCACGGCCGCGATCACGGCGAGCAAGGGCGCCAGCAGCAGCACCCCGGCGGAGAGGTGACGGCGCCACGGAGCACCTGGAGCGCGGCGAGCAGGCGACGTCATGATCAGGTCCTCCTGATCCGGTCGGCGAGCTGGTCGCGGCCGATCCCCAGGCGTGCGGCCAGCTCCATCAGCCCGGTGATGGCGGAGGTCAGTTCCGCCTCCTGACCGAGCATCGCTCGATCCCCTGAGCGGATCTGCGCGCCGCGGCCTCGGCGCACCTCGACCAGGCCCTCTTCCCGCAGCTGGGCATAGCCGCGGAGCACCGTATGCATGTTCACGTCCAGTCCCTCGGCCAGCTCACGAGCGGCGGGGAGCCGCTCTCCAGGGGAGAGCCGACCCTCGATGAGCGCGCGGCGCACCTGCGCCGCGATCTGGTCGGCCAATCCCTGCGGACTGGCGGGATC